>NZ_CP124619.1 GCF_029958925.1 Tropicibacter oceani | reverse complement strand
TTTCGCCTCTGCCTGGACCGCCTTGGCCCCGATGAGGCCGCCGCGCGGCTGGTCTGTGTCTTTGGCGATCACCAGTCCGAAACCATCCCGGCCCGCTGGCAGCCCTATTTTGACCGGATCGAGGTGCATTGGGCCCATGCCCCCGGCGCCGACAATCCCTGCCACGCCGCCCAGCACAACATGCGCTTTGACCTGCTGGACCCGGGCGCCGACCTGTCGCTGCTTTGCGATGCCGATGTGGCGGTTATGGCCCCGGTCACGCCGCTGGCCCAAAGCCTTTCCGAAATTCCGTCACTGGCCGGGGTGATCGCGCATATGCATTTCCCCTGGGGCGATCGCCCGCGCGATCCGGCGCGCGACTGGCCCGAACTTGCCCAGGCCGTGCTTGGCCGCGACCTGGCGCGGCCCTATCGCTATACGCTGATGCCGGCGGATCGCCCCCCCGAAACCCCGTTCTACATCAACTTTGGCATGTTTGCCGGCCCGCCCGCGCTGCTGGCGGCATTCCACGCCCGCGACATGGAACTCCGGCCAAAGGTCGCCGCGCATCTGGGCGAGTGGTGGGCGCCGCAGGTGTCGCTGGCGCTGACCTGCGCCGATCTGAACGTGCCGCTGCGGGCCTTGCCGATGCGCTACAATTTCCCCAACGATCCGCGCGCCGACCGGCAATACCCGGACGAGATGGCGCAGACCGTTTTCCTGCATTACCTGCGCGGCCAGGAATTCCGCCGCGAAGAGGTCTTTGCCGACAACTCCGCCTTTCAGGCCTTTCTGCAAAAACCGATGGAAGGGTCGAACGCGCTGTTCCAGCGCTTTGTCGCCGGGGTCACCGGGGGGCGCTATCCCTTTGACTGATCACGGCGCGATGTTCAGCGCCCTGACTGCCTCGTAATGCCTGTCGCGGGCCGCGTCGTCATACCGGCGCCCGCCCAGATCGTCACTGTTTCGCCCCAGATAGGCCCTGGCAAAGCGGGCGTTGCTGGCGGCGAACCGGGCGCGGATGGCGCGGGCTTCGGCGGAACTGAACAGCACAGCGGGAATGTCATTGCCCTCGAAGGCGCGAAACAGCTGGCGATACAGCGCCAGGCGGTCCTCCAGCTCGACGGTGTTCAGCATCCGCGCCGTCAGCAGCGCCCGCGCCCCCAGCGAACGGTTGGCATAGGCCGCGGCTTCGGTCAGGGCAGGGGCGCCGGACACCCCGGCCAGGGCATCGCCGCCGGGCAGGCAGTCGCCCAGCCGCGCCACCGCATCCTGGGCGGCGCCGTCATAGACCCGGCACAGGATGTTCTCGCGGCCGAAACGCGCGGCCCAGGCCTCGGCCTCGGCAAAGAAATCCGCCCCCTCCAGCGCCGCGGCATAGTCCGCAGCCGAGCGGGTTTCGCGCTTGAGCTTGACCAATTGGTTGTACTCGGATTCCGCCAGTTCATCCTGCGAGCGGGCAAACAGGATCACCCGCACCGCGACCTTGACCGGCAGCGCCGCGATCCAGTCGCGCAGCGCGTCGATGTCGGCCAGCGGAAAGTTTTCCGAACTCAGCAGCACCGCCGGCGCCGGGCTGTCGCAGATCTGCTGCGCGGTCTGCGCGCGGATCGCCTCGGGGGCCTTGGCGGGCACCATGACGGCGGGCGGCAGGGTGATAAAGCTTTTGGCAAATTCCTGATGGCCATGGCCGCGGCCCATGTCCCCGGCCAGGATGTAATCCAACCCGGCCCGCAACAGCGCCGGCCGGGCATCGGCCAGGGCCTTTTGCTGGGCGGTGGTGCCGGTCTTGCCGCGGCCGATGTGCAGGTAAAGCGTCTTCATGGGGCCTTTGGTCTGGGCGGACAGGATGGCCCATAGGCCCCGCCAGGGCGGGGCCTGTCAAGGTCAGCCCAAAGGGTGGCTGATCAGTCCGAGGTGATCAGCCGGCTTTCGACGGCCGCCAGACGATCTTCGAGCTGGGCGATATAGATATGCGCCTTTTCCAGCTCGTTCAGCATGCCGGCCACCTTCTGCGTCACGTTGAAGGGGCCGTCCTCGTCGGTCGGGCCGACATTCGGCAGGTGGCGTTCGGCGAACATCATCTCAGCCTGCTGCTTGATCGTGGGCAGCGGGTAATCGGCATCGAACACCCGGTCACAGCCCGAGGCGCAGACCGACCCGGTGGTCGTCAGGTCACCCGTCAGAACCATGTTGCCGTCGCGGTCCAGCGCCATCGGCAAAAGACCATCGGAATGGCTGATCAGGAACCGGTGCGGCGCGTTGTTTTCATGGGTAAAGTACCACTCTTCGCTGGTCGCCGAATTCGCCAGCGTGATGTAGGACCCGCCGTTGTTGTCCAGGCGAAGCATCTCGCGCACGCCGGCGGCGGTGCGTTTGACATGCAGCGCCGCATCCGAGGTCAGCGTGCCGATCCCGACATCGCCATCGGTGTCGATCACCAGGGCCTGGCTGGGCGCTCCGGGGCGGATACGGAAGGGCAGGGTCGATCCGTTGGTGACATCACGGATGAAAAAGCTGGTCTCGTTCCCGGCAAGGTCCCAAGACTGGGGGGCAAAGCCGGATGATCCGTCCTGCGCCAGCCGCAAGGTCGGCGTATCGCCATCAACTGTGTGCAGTTCGACCGCCGGGTTGTCGGTGCCGAACCCCACGCGCCCGCCATTGTCCACGACAAGCGAGCTGCTGGGCGCCGCGGCCTCCAGCGTAAAGATGTTGCGGCTTGCGGTGGCATCGACGACGCGGAAATATTCCCCGCCGCCATTGACGTTCGAGTTGATCTCGATCCGCCAGTCCTGGTTGGGAAAGCTGGCCGCAGCCGAGGTGTCGTCGAAATGGATGCGCAGGTTGTTTTCCTTCAGCCGGATCGTGTCGGACCCATAGCTTTCGGAGGTGGCGCAATCGAAGCCGACGCAAAGACTGTTGTGGATCGTGGTGTTCGAAGTGATCAGGTTCTGCGCACTGGCCGCGCCTGCAACCAGACCGGTTGCGGCCGCCGTGGCAAAGACGGTTTTCCTGATGATGGTCCCCATGTGAACTCTCCTGAAATGACAGATGCTTAAATGAATACGCCAGCCGAAAAGGCCGGCCTGTGGCGCCATTCTAAGCGATTTCAGGCCAGTTTTGGAGAAAAATCCTCGTTTTGCCGCTGCGGGTAGGCTTTACCTTACCTGTACGCAGCGGGCGCGCTGCCTTGGTCCAGATGCGTTTCCAGACGCTTCAGCCGTGCCGCAAGGCTTTGGGTGACCGCCTTTTGCGCCTCGGCCTCGGCCTCTTGCGCGCGCAGCCGCCCCTCCAGCTGGACGATATACAGATGCGCCTTTTCCAGTTCGTTCAGCATGCCGCCGGTCATGGCCCCGATGTTGAAAGGCCCGTCCTCGGGGGTGGGGCCCACGGCCGGAAGGTGGCGTTTCTCGCGCATCATGGCGGCCTGCTGGGCGATCGTGGGCAGCGGGTAATCCTCGTCAAAGACGCGGTCACAGCCGGAACTGCAAAAGCCCGCGGTGTACAGCGTTCCCAGCAGGGTCATGTCGCCGGCGCGGTTTAGCGACATTTGCAGGCCGCCGCTGGAATGGGTGATCAAGAAACGGTTCGGCGCGTTGTTTTCATGCACATAATACCACGAATCGTTGGTCGCGGTATTGGTCAGGGTGAAATACGACCCGCCGCGGTTCTTCATTGCGAACATCTCGCGCACGGCCTGGGTGGGGCTGGCATCCTCGACCAGAAGCCGGGCCGTGCCATCCGTGCGGCGCAGGTGCAGTTGCGCGCCAGGGTCGCCGGTGCCCAGGCCGATGTCGCCGCTGTCCTCCAGCCGCAGGCTGTCGGTGGGGGCGCCTGGCTCGAAGATGACAGGCACGCTGGCGGCGGAATTGTCGTTGATGGTGAACTGGCTGCCCGCGGCCATGGTCCAGCTGTTCGCCGTGCCGGTCTGCTGCATCCGGATTGCCGGGGTCAGGGTGGCGATATCGACGCTGGCCTGCGGGATCGAGGTGCCCAACCCCAGCCGCCCGGTGCTGTCCAGCCAGAACGAATTGGTCGGCACACCGCCCCGGATGGTAAAGGGGATCGTGCCGCCATCGATGTCCTGGATCGCGAACTTGGTGGTCGTGCTGTCATTGATCACCAGCCGCCAGTCGTTGCTCGAGATCCCCGCGGTGCTCGAGCTGTCCTCGAACAGGATATCGGGTTCGGACCATTTCAGCCGCAGCGGACCTTGTTCAAAGGCTTCGGTGCCGTCGCAGGTGGGCCCGATGCAGGCCCGCCCGGAAAAGAGGTTGTTGCCGCCATCAAAGAAATTGGTGCCGGCGCCGTTCTGCGTGATGACGCCGGACAGGGTCAGGTTGCTGCCGCTGAGGGCCTGCGCCAGCACGGGGCCGGCATTCAGGCACAGGGCGGAAATCACAGGCAGGACACAGCGAAGGACAAGGCGCATGACAAGGGTCCACTTTTTTCAGGAAAGGCATCGAAGGGTGAAACAGACCACCCCGGCGCGGGCCGAAAGCGGCGGCAATGGCGGGATGCGTTAAGGGATTTCACATAAAGATTACCAAATTCTTGCGGATTTTAAGAATTCGGAAAATCGCGGCGCCCTATGAAAACGCCCGCTCCCTTTGCAGGGGCGGGCGGGTCTTCAGGCTTTGGTCGCCCGCGCTTTTCAGTCGGCCGCGATCCGGGTTTCCAGCATTTCCAGCCGTTCGGACAGCTTGGCGATCAGGGCCTGCTGCGCCTCGTTCTGCGCGCTCAGCGCCTGGATGGCGGCCAGCGCCACCCCCGAGGTGTCCAGCGTGGAAATGGTGGTGTCGTTCTTGCCGGTGCCAAAGGCGGCGTGAAAATCCTGCGCCATCGGGCCGATGTGGCGCGTGCCGTCCTTGGCGTCGTGGATATAGGTCCAGCTGCTCAGCGGCAGGGCGCTGACCTTTGCCAGGACCTCCTGGCTGTCGACCGGAACGATCGCCATCTTGGCGTGCTTGTCGGAACTTTGCGCCAGCGTGCCACCGATGGTCAGGTTGCCCGAGGCATCCAGCGACATCCCGCCCTGCGCCGCAGAACCGTCACCACCCACCTGAAAGCTGCCGTCGGCGCCAAGGGACATGCTTTCGGCCGCGGCATCGCTGCGGGCAAAAAGCATGCGGCCGGCCGCAGCATTTTCATAGGTAAAGAACCAGTCCACCCCGGTGTCGGTATTCGACATGGTGATGAAGGACCCGCCGTTGTTCTTCAACGTCAGCAGACCGCGGGCAGCAGCGGCGCCGTTGGTTTCTTCGATCAACACCGACGAGGACCCATCGCTGCGTTTGACGTGCAGGGGAGCAGTCGGGTTGGTGCTCGCCCCAAGGCCAATCTCGCCGGCGCTGTCGATGTAAAGCGCGTTTGTCGGCGCGCCCGGCTGAATGCGGAACGGCAGCCTCGAGCCGTTGCTGGCATCGCGGATGAAGAAGTTGGCCTCGTTGCTGGCCACGTCAAAGACCTGCGCGGCAAAGCCCGAGCTTCCGTCCTGCTCAAGCCGCAGGGTCGGGGTGTTGCCCTGTTTGACGTGCAGGTCGGCAACCGGTGTGCTGGTGCCGAACCCCACCTTGTTGCTGTCCGACAGGTACAGCTGGTGCGACCGGGTGCTCGCTTCGATCGTGAAGGGGGTGCGCCCGCTATCGATATCATCGATCGCGAATTTGTTCGCGCCGCCGTTGCTGCTGTCGTTGAAGGTGATCTGCCAGTCGACGGTCGGGAAGGACGCCGAGTTCGAAGTATCCTGCGCCTTGATCCGCAGGTTGTTTTCCTTCAGGCGGATCGTGTCGAACCCAAAGCTTTCGCCGTTGACGCAATCCTGCCCGACGCAGATCGACCCATCGACGATGACATCGTCCAGATGCACCACATCCGCCGTGGCAATACCCGCCAGGGCGACAAGCGCGCTGGCCCCCAGGGCCGCTGACTTGAAACCGGTTTTTGCAAAAAACATGGAAATCTCCTTTTTCAATCTGACGGGACCTCCCCGGGGCCGTCACTTCCGTGCAAGGCCCCTTGGTGTCCGGACCGCTGTTTGTTCAGGGAAAAATCGCACTCGACAAACATCGGCGCCAGAACGCCCCTTCAATACCCCCCATGCGCGCGCCCGAAGGTTTTACGCTAGGTCAATTGAAACAGGTTAATACAACCTCCCGTATGCACCTAATGAATTCTGCCCAAACCGGCCATGATTTCACGGGTTTTCTGCGCCGCCCGACGCATCCCATAATGAACATTATGTAAAGAAAGCGGCCCTGAAGCCTGCGTGACTCAACCCTTACGGGATTGGCTTGGGCGGGCTTTCAATCAGGGCATTATATGCCTCGGTCAACTGAGCGCGGGCTTCGTCGAAATTCGGGACCGCTTCGGCCACCTGGGTCGAATTCTGGCCCTTTTGCACCAGCGCCTCGGTCACCAGGCCTTCGTACTGGGGATGGGCGCCGGGGTCGATGTCCAGAAAGGCCAGCAGATCGTCGACCAGCGCCCGCCCCGAAACCGGATCGGTATAGATATCCTCGAAACACACCCTGTAGGGGCTCAGCCCCTGGCTTTCGAACAGGGTGTCCAGCCCGATGCGGCGCGCGGCGCATTCGCGCATGTGGGCCAGGGCGCGCGGAATGTTGATCGGCTCGATCGGCAGAACGCCCTCTTCGATCTGGCGATAGATGCGCCGCGCCTGATCGCTGCCCCAGGCGCCGGTGATCTTGGCCAGTTCCAGCGACAGGATGCGGTCCACCTCGGCGCGCCGTTCCAGGATGATATGGCGATAGCCAAGCGCGGTCGAAATTTCCAGCAGGGCGATGTTCAGCACCGGCGGCAGCAATTCATGGCAATGCTTGATCACCGGGCGCGGCTCCAGCACCGCCTGCATGGCCTGGCGCATCCGCTCGGGGTCTTCCCAGTGGCCGACCACATGGCCAAAGACCCGCTCTTCGTTGAAAGCCTCGTGCTGGACGCCGGGATGTTCGGACAGCACCGCCAGCAGGCTTGCAAGGGTTGTTCCCCCGGTCCGCTGCATCGTCCAGATAATGTAGGGAAAGCTCACCTCGTACCCCTTGAACCGCTCGCCGATAGGGCGGCTGGGTAGCACCTAGGCCATAGCGGAGCAAGAGAGCCGCGCCCGGTCCGGGGATGCCCTTTACCTTGGGCCGGCGATACGGAACAACAGAGGCCATGATGCATACCCCGCCCTCCCCCGGCACGCAGCCCCCGCTGATCACCGTGATCGTCCCGGTTTTCGACGTGCAGGACCATGTCGGCGCCTGTATCGCCAGCCTGCGCGCGCAGACGCTGCAGGATTTCGAAGTGCTGGTCATCGACGACGGATCGCGCGATGCCAGCGCCGCGCGGGCGCGCGCGGCAATCGGCGAAGATCCGCGCTTTGTGCTGATCACCCAGGACAATCGCGGGCTGTCCGGGGCGCGCAACACCGGGCTGGACCGGGCAGGCGGGCAATTCATCGCCTTTGTCGACAGCGACGACCGGGTGACGCCCGATTACCTGATGCAGCTGTGGCAGGCGCTGGACGACAGCGGCGCCGATTGGGTGGCCTGCGCGGTGCGCTCGTGCTTTGCCGATGGTCCCAGCCATGTGCATTCCGCCATTCACGACGCCCCCGAGATCGGCGCCCATCCGGTGCCCCGGCGCTATGCCCTGCGCGACTGGAGCGACGTGATCCGGCACTTTCCCTCGGCCTGGAACAAGCTGTATCGGCGCAGCCTGATCGAGGGGCTGCGCTTTGACGAAGGCACCTGGTTCGAGGATCACGGGTTTTTCTACCGCGCCGCCGCGCGCACCGATCACCTGCTGCACCTGCCCCAGCCTCTGTACCTGCAAACCCGCGGCCGCGCCGGGCAGATCACCACCAGCGATGACGACCGGGTATTCGAACAGCTGGACGTGCTCCAGGACATGCGCGCCATCATGGCGGCCGGTCCTCAGGGCGGCGCGGATCAGGCCTTTGAACGGATCGCCACGCGGCTGCTGTTCGAACGCTCCGGCGCGCTGAAGGATCCGGAGCGGCGGGCCCGCTTTGCCAGGGCCTCGGCCGATTTCCTGCAGGAACAGGGTCTGAAATACACCCCTGACTGGGATCGCGGGATCGCCCGCGCCTGGGCGCTTGAGATGGCCGGCATCCTGCCGCTCAGCATCCTTGTTCCCTGGGACGGGCAGCAACCGCAGGCGCTGCAGGGCACCCTGGCCAGCCTGGCCGATCAAAGCGGGCCGGGCCGCGAGGTGCTGCTGATCAGCGCGGCAGACGCGGCACAGGACATCGCCCAAGGGCATCCTGGAACGCGGGTCATTCAGGCCACCGGCAAGGGGCTTGGCGCCGATTGGCGCGCCGGCGCGCTGGCGGCGCGGGGGCAGTACCTTGTCTGTCTGCGCCCCGGCGATCTGCTGCGCCCGATGGCACTGCAGGACTGGGTCGAGGTCATGCTGCGCACCGGCGCCGACAGCGGGATTTCGCAGTTCTGGCAAGGCACCGGGCCGGACGCCCTGCCCCACAACGGTTTTGACGACATGCGCCCCCTGCCCGGCGGCACCCCCGCCACCGGGCTGCTGAGCCTGTCGCCAACCGCCGCCCTGGGCCTGTCGCCCGAGCTGTCCACCCGGATCTTTCGCCGCGAGGCGCTGACCGGGCTGCCCGGCTTTACCGATGGCCCGCGCCCGCATTGGGCGCTGTGCCTTGCCGCGCCGCTGATGGGCCCCTGCGCCTATGTCGGCTGGCCGGGGGTGGCGGTGGACCTGTCACAAACCGGCGCAAGGGCGCGCCAGACCCCGCGCAGCGCCGGCGCGCTGGGGCGCGGCCATGATGCGCTGGTCCGCGCCCTGCCCGATGACCTGGCGCAACGCCTGCCCCGCGGCTGGCAGCGTCGGCTGTTCGCCCGCGCGCTGCGCGATCAGGTGACCCTGGGCATGCCCCCCGCCCGCCCCGCCAAGGCGCTGCTGCTGGGCGGGCTTGCCTGGGGCAGCCTGCGCCGGGGGTTCAGCGGGCCAAACCGCTATCCGGCTGGATTCGACCCTGCTTTTGGCCCCAGGCTTGCCCGCCTGATGAACCCCGCCAGCTTTGCACGCGGCGCGCCCCTGCTGCCCCATGCCACCGGGCTTGCATCCACGCACACAAGCGTCGATACCCCCGGCCAGACCAAAGCGGGCCCGGTCGGAGACCACCTGATGTATGCCTTCCCCTTGCACGGCCAGGGCCTGTTCCGCTTTCGGGCAGAGTTCCACGGCGATCCCTTTGCCAACCTGTCCTTTGTCGCCGCCGATGGCGTGCGGGTGCCGTTCCACCTGTCGCTGCGCCAGACCGAAGGCCTGGTCGTCGCCAATGACAGCCGTGCCGATGGCGCCTGGCGGGCCGAACGCCGCTTTGCCCGCGCGCTGCCCGTTACCGGCGCACAGGTGGTGGTCGCCATCACTCCACCGCATGTCACCGTCTGGATCGACGGTGACCAGGTGCTGCGCCTGGGCCGGCGAACCCCGTTGAACCGCGCCGGGCTGAAGGGGCTGGAGGATATCCGATGGCTGGCGCTTCAGGGCGGGGTGCGGGTGCTGGACCTGATGCCCGAACGCCCCAAGGCGCCGCTGGCCCTGGACCCAAGGCTGCAATTGCGCAGCGTCAGCGCCGCCGCCGGTCAGGGCCTGATCGCGGCCCATTGCGGTGAAACAGTGCCGCTTTTGCCCGCACCGGACCTGTCCGGCAACGGCGTTCTGGCCGATCTTCCGGGGCGGCTGTGGCGCGGGCTTGAGACCGACCAGCCGCTGGCGCTGACAGATGGCAGTGGCAAGACGGTGTTTTCGATCACCCGCCAGGAGATGGCGGCGCGCATCACGACCCTGATGGCCACGCCCCCCGGCCCCGCCGACAGCGCGCTGGTCCTGCATCTGCTTGACCACCTGCGCCACGGGCAATTGCACCCCTTCTTGTCCACCGACACCCTTGGCGGTCTGCAAGACCTGGCCGACCACTATGGGCTGGGCGATTACATCGCGCCCGATACCGCCGAAACACGGCCCGCCGCTGTCGCCCCGCCCCCCGAAGTCACCGACGCCGCACGCATCGACGCCGCGCTGGCGCGCCTTGCCCAAAGCCAGCAAACCGACCCCGCGCCCGATCCGTTGGAGGTGGTGCGCGAATTGACCCTGCCGCCCGCGCCGCAACGCGGGCTGTACCTGGCGCTGACGGATGTCTTTTGCCGCGAAGGCGGCGATTTCGACGGGCTGTTCGAGCTGGCACGCGGCGCGGGCCTGCCCGACATGGATCTGCCCGACGATGTCTGGAGCCAGTCCGCCCTGTTGCCCTATCTGGTCAAGGCAGGCCGCCATGACACCGCCGCCGCCGTTCTGAAAACCCTTGCCGCCCCCGGCCCCGGCTGGGTGCTGACCCCGCCCATCGCCTGGACCGCCCGCCGCGCCGCCACCGATGCCACCATCCCCGAACCCGCCCGCGAGGCGTTGCTGACCGCCTACATGGAGTTTGTCACCGCGCGCAGCCACTCCTACTGGGATCGCAGCCATTGCCTTGAACTGACCCGCGCCGCCGTCACCCTGCTGCTGGATCTTGGCCGCGACGATTTCCTGGGTCAGCAGGTCACCGCCTTTTGCCTGCGCAGCTATGGGCTGTCGCGGCTGTTCTGGCAGGCACTGGCCGAACGCTGCCCTGCCGATCACCCGCTGCCGCCGCAAATCCGCACCGGACAGGCGCTGTTCGCCAAGATCACCGCAGGCACGGACCCGGCGCAGATCGACCGCGCCCTGGGCTTTTTCGAAACGGCGGGCTGCACCGATGCCGCGCGTCTGCGGGTCGATCTGCTGGGGCCTGCGGGCCTGCCCCAAACAACCGGCGATGCGCCGACCCTCAGCGCCCTTGTCCAGGGCAGCAAGACCCCCGGCCTGGCCGCGCTGCGCCACATGGCCTGCCCCGGCAGCGCCCCGGCAGACCCCGATGTGTCGGACCTTGTCGCGCAAAGCCTGCCCGAGCTTTACAAACCGGTCCCCCAGGCCCCCTATGGCGCGCTGCAAACCCGCGCGGCGCTGGCCATCAGTCAATGCCTGTCCCAGCCCCCTGCCCCCGCCGATCCCGCCTGGTTAGAGACTGTTTTGACCGATCTGGCGCGTCTTGCCGGGCCACGGTCGCAGTTCCTTGGGATCGGCCTTGCGCTTTGTCTGGTCCCACATCTGCGCCGGGCCGGGGACGATGCCTCGGTTGCGCGGATCGGCGACTGGCTGACCGCCCGCCACAGCGCACTGTCCAGCGACGACCGGCAGGCCCTGTGCCGCGCCCCTGCCCTGCTGGGCCCACTGGCGCGGCTTGGCCCTGACGACAGCGCGCTGGCCGACCTCTTTGGCCTGCCCCAGCCGGACCCGGGCCCGCAGCCCGAAGGCTCGGCGCTTTATGACACGCTGGTCGTGGTGTTTTCCTGCCGGCCCTATCTGGACACGCGCATTCCCGCGCTTCAGGCCGGCTGGCTCAGCCTGCTGGAGGCCTTGGATATTCCCCATGTCGTCGTCGTGGGCGACGGCGACGGCCAGCGCGACGGGCATATCGTGCACCTTGACGCCCCCGACGATTACGAAGGGCTGCCGCAGAAAACCCTGGCCGCGATCGACTGGGTGCATCGCAACACCGGCTTTGGCCATATGCTCAAGATCGACGACGATTGTTTTCTCAATGCGCCGCTGTTCTTTCAGGGGCTGTCCTACAAGAAATTCGACTATTACGGCCGCAAGCTGACCCGCGGCGTCGGCCAGATGGACCGCGCCTGGCATCAGGCAAAATCGGCCTCGGCCCGTGGGCGGTACGAACTCGACCGCTCGCCCGAACCGTCGTTCTACGCCGATGGCGGGTCGGGCTATGCGCTTAGCCGCCGCGCCATGGCCGCCGCGCTGGAGGCCGCCCGCAGCCCCGAAGGCCAGCGGCTGATCCAGTTGTCCTTCATGGAGGACAAGATGCTGGGCGATCTGCTGGCGCTGCGCGGCATCCACGTGATGGACGAGGATTACCGCGTCTCGATCCGCCGCCGCACCTTTGGCGAGGCGGTCCCCGTCGCCGCATGGCACAATTCGTTTTTCCCCGGCCCCACCGCGCCGCTGCAACTGATCCATCTTGATACGCATCTGGACCAGCAAAAGGCGCTGGACCTGCTGGACAAGCCCGGGCTGTACCCGCCAAAGATCTGGCCCAGCTTTCAGGCGTCGAAACTGGGCTATCAAAGCAACGCGCTTGAACTTCTGTCGCCCCTCGAAACGGTGGATCGCGCCCGCGCGGCAGAGGTCGCCGTGGTCGCCGTGATGCGCAACGAAATGTTCATGCTGCCGCATTTCCTGAGCCACTACCGCAAACTGGGCGTCGACAGCTTTCTGATTGCCGACAATGCCTCGGACGATGGCACGCGCGAATACCTGCTGGACCAGCCCGACGTGGCGCTGTTTTCCGTCGATACCGATTACAAGCTGTCGCATTACGGCGTGGCCTGGCAGCAGGCGATGATGGCCGCCTTCCGGCCCGGCAAATGGTCGCTGGTGGCCGATGCCGACGAATTGCTGGTCTGGCAGGAAAATCAGACCCAAACCTTGCCCGATCTGCTGAAATCCTCCGATTTCGACGGGGCCGAGGCAGTGCGGATCTTCATGCTGGACATGTACCCCAAGGGCCCGTTGGAGCAGGTCGATTTCAGCAGCGGCAATCCCTTTGCCGAGGCAGGGTATTGCGATGCGATCCCGTTTTTGACCAACACCCCGGCGCGCGGCCCCTATTCAGACCGCCCGACCTGGACATCGGCGCTGCGCCACCGGCTGATCCCGGGATCGCGCGGCACGCTGTTCGTGGCGCAGAAACTGGCGCTGCTGCGCTATCATCCCTTCATGCGCCTGTCCGACGGGCTGCACTTTGTCGGGGACGTGAAACTGGCTGACCGCGAATTGCTGTTCGCCCATTTCAAGTACAACGCCGCCTTTCGCGAAAAGGCCCGGACCGAGGTCAGCCGCCGCCAGCATTTCAACGATGCCGAAGAGTACCGCAAATACCTGGCCCTCGCCTCTGAGGGGCGCAGCGTGATCCATGAGGATGATCTTTCGGTGCCCTGGCGGGACTGCGATTTCGTAAAGGCGCGCCTGTCTTAAAGCGCCCTGTAATGCGCCATCAGATCATCCAGATGCGCCGACATCTCGACCGGGGGCATGGCACCCTGCCAATAGGCGTCGAAATCGACCTCGCCGTTCAAAAGCGCGGCGATGCGGTCGTGGAAACCGGCGATATCGCCGGGGGCAAAGGTCATGTCCGGGCAGCGGCCCAGTTCCGGCGCGCCGCCCATGTCGGCGCACAGCAGCGGGATGTGGCGGGCGTGCATTTCGATGGCCACTTGTGGCAGGTTGTCATGCCAGAGCACAGGCACCAGCCCCACGTCCACCGCCCCCAGCAGCCGGTCCAGATCGTCATGGGCATAGCCATCCGCATGGGTCAGTTCGGCCAGCTTTGACGACAGTTCCGACAGCCGGTCCATGGTGGCGCGGTCGCTGCGCCGCGCCGCCACCTCAAGACGCAACCGCGAGGCCAGCTCGGGCGGCATGGTTTCCAGCGCATGCAGCAGGAAATAGAACCCCTTGTCGCGGCGCATGTACCCCAGATAGGCCAGCCGCAGGGTGCCATCCTCGGCGATCGGAAACCGGCGCGGCGTGGTCTGCGCCCAGGCCGAGGCCTCGCGCGTGCCGATGTAACTGGTGTGCAAAAGCGTCTCTGTGACACCGAAACCCTGCGCCAGACGGCAGACCGCATCGGACACCCCCAGCACCGCATGACAGTGCCTGTTGATCAGATCGACGATCTGCGCGCGCCGGGCGGCAAAGGGCGCGCCATCGGGCGGCGCCACGGCGCGCAACTGCCCCGGGCGCCCGCCACGACGGGACCGCCGCGCCCCCCTGAGCCGTGCCACAAGCCGCGCGGCGCGGCCACCGATGCGCATCGTCCAGCCATAGGCCTGGTCAAAGGTCCATGTGCCGGGCGTCAGCCCCGCCAGTTTCAGCCGATACGCCAGCCCGCCGGACAGGCGCAGATGGCGGCTGTCGTGCACATGCGGCAGGCAATGCACGCATTTTCGCCCCTCGTCGAAATCGCCGCAGGTCTCGCGTTCCTGGTGCCACAGGTTCACCTGCGGACAGAAGGGATAGTAATTATGCAAAGACAGGATCACCCGCATCTGCGGCCAGCGCGCACAAAGCGCCAGCACCGAGGCGGGCAGCCCTTCGAGCGTGTTGAAATGGATCACGTCATAGGGGCCGGTCTGCTCGATGAAATCGGCAAAGACCGCCTCGGTCGCCGGATCGGACAGCTGGGCGGCGCTGCCAAAGCCGTGATGCGCCGGCGCCAGGACCGCCGAATTGACGATCTCGAAACGCCGGGCGCGGTCCTGGTCCGGCCCGTGCCGGATCTGTTCCCAACGCGGGGCCCCGCCCCGGGGAAAATCATGGGACACGCCAGAGCACAGGAAACTGGCCTCGACCCCCGGCATATCGGCCAGGGCGGCCATCAGGTTGCGCTGATAGACCGACACGCCGCCGCCGCGCGCCTCGTCATCCAGGTAGTCGACCCAGTTGAAGTAAAGGATGCGCACCGTCAGGTATCCCTGTCCAGGCGCGCCTCAAGCGCGGCGATGCGCGTGCGCAGCTCGGTCGAGCGTTCCTGAAGCCGGTCGCGCAGCAGGTTCTGTTCGCGCAGCAGCGTCGCCAGGACCAGGCCCAGATCGGCCCGCCAGGGGGCTTCGGGGCGGGGCAGGTCCTGCTGAAAGCTGGCAAGGTCGACGGCGCAGCCCGGTAGCGTTTCAAGCTGGGACAGACCCTGTCTGACCCGCTCGGCCACCGTGTCGAACCCCTGGGCCCCGGCGATGAGGTCCTTGTCTTGCTGCTGCAACACCACCCCGGCGCGATGGGTGATCCAATGGGCCAGATCGTCCGGAACATCGGCCAGATGCAGGGCGCGGGTCAGTTCAAGCAGACGGTCGTCCAGCCGCGGATTGACGTCCTTTTCCGGCACCACCCAGCCATGGCGCCCCGGCGGATTGTCGTAATCCAGCCCGAACAGCGACAGGAAATCGCGAAACAACCCGCCATCGCGCCGAAAGTCTTCTTGATAGGGACGCAAGAGCACCGCCTCGGCGCCGAAAATCTCGATCCAGGGGCGCAGCGCCAGGGCATAGTCGTAATGCACCGGCTCCATCACCTGGCAGACGGCGGTGTTATAGTCGGTGGTGGCCGCGCTCATCTTGACCATCTGGTTGTACCAGGACCGCAGATGCGCCGCCGGGCTGCGCAGATAGGCAATGATGCGAATGTCGATCTTGCCGCGCACGCCCGACACGATATCCCCAAGCCGCGCGCCGGCGGCCGGATGCGCGCCCAGGCGCATGAACTCTTCGGAACTGATCAGCACGGTTTTGGCAGGGCTGGCCAGCACCGCCTCGAACAGCTCAGACCAAAGCTTTTCTGGCGGCGTAGGGTCTTTGTAGCCATGCATCAGCGTCTGCACCTTCGCAGCGCGATACAGAGAAAAGGCAAATTTGGAATGTTTGCCGTGATGGCGGAACACCTCGGTATAATCCAGCCCGTGGCGGCGCAGCTTCTTGGCGTTCTGGCTTAGAAAGACCTGAAGCGCGGTGGTGCCCGTCTTGTAGTGCCCCACATGGATATAAAGGGTTTTTTTCATCTGCTCTGGTCTCGTCGATCAGGTCCGGGCGCGGGCCTGACCCGGTCTACGCCTTATGGATGAGCAGCGCCGCCGTTTCAAGCAAGCTTGCCCTGCCGCCTACCGGCTGCGGATCAGCTCGAGGTGGTTTTCGATGGCTTCGTCCACGTCACTGAAATACAGCAGCTTGCCCTCGCTCAGCAAAATCCCGGCATCGCAGAATTCGCGCACCTGGGTCATGTCATGCGACACCAGGATGGCGCTGGCGTTCTTGACCCGGTCCTCGAAGTATTTCTGGCTTTTGGCGCGAAAGGCCGCGTCGCCCACCGCCGTTGCCTCGTCGACCAGGTAGGTGTCAAAGCGGATCCCCATCGAGGCGCCAAAGGTCAGGCGCGAACGCATCCCCGAGGAATAGCTGCGCACCGGCATGTGGAAATGTTTCCCGAGTTCGGCAAAATCTTCTACGAAATCCACCAGCGCATCGGAATCCACCCCATAGATCCGGGCGATGAAGCGCACGTTTTCGGCCCCCGTCAGCTGGCCATGGAACGACCCGGAAAACCCCACCGGCCAGGAAATCGACCCGTCGGTGACCACCCGGCCGGTATCGGGGCGGATGGTGCCGGCAATGATCGACATCAGCGTCGACTTGCCCGCGCCATTGCGCCCCAACAGCGCCAGCGACGCCCCCGTCGGCAGGGTGATGTTGAGATGGTCGATCACCACCTTGCGTTCGCCGCGCACCCAAAAGCTCTTGCTCAGGTTTTCGAACCGGATCATGGCCTGCGCCTAACTGCGGTCGCGGATCGAATAGTAGATCAGCGCCAGGGTCGACCAGATCAGCAACAGGAACAGGCCGGTCAGCCCGATGATCGTCATGCGCTGCGGGTATTCGCTGGTTTCGGCGCGGGTGGGCTGCACATAGGTCGCCAGATAGCGGCTTTGCCGCGACGCCTTGGCCCGCGCCACATCGACCGCCGCCAGCGAGGCGCGATAGCTTTCCTCGGCAAATTCGCGGTCCACCACCAGCCCTTCGTATTCGGCGATCAGGGTCGGGTAATCTTCGCCAAAGCCGCTGCTGCCCACCGTATCCGAGGTAAAGGCCCGGCGTTCTTCGCCGATGCGGTTGCGGATCGCCTCGATGCGGCGGCGCACCTGGTTCAGGCGCGGGTCGTCCTCGTTGGTCTGCTCGCGCAGCAGGTCGTATTCGATCAGCGCCGAGGCCAGCTGTTGCTGAAGCCCGTTCATCACCCCCATGCGCCCCTGCAAATCGGCGCTGGGATCTACGATGGTGGTGCGGGTGCGGAAATTGGTCAGCGCCTCGCGCGCCTCTTTCAGGCGGGCCACGGCCTCGTCCAGTTCGACCTCGGCATAGCGCATGGCGTCTTCGCGGGCCTGGTCGTTCAGCGCGTTGATCATCGCCTGGCCTTCCAGGATGATCTGGCGGGCAATCGCCTGCGCCTTGTCGGGGTCAAAGGCCAGGACACGCACATCCATCAACCCCGACCCCTGGTCATAGGAAATCCGCACGATGCGCTGCCAGTATTCGCGCAGGTCCTCGATGCTGGCCTCGGGGCTGAGCGCAAAGATCGGGTCAGAGGCCCAGTAGCTGCCGTAATGCTCTTTCACGCCGACCTTTTCGTCGATCGTCTGCACCAGCGCCTGGCTGAGGATGAATTCGTACAGGATGTCCCCATCCGACGAGGTGCTGGAACCGGCCAGCTGCGCCAGCCCGCCCAGAACCGCCGAGGCGCCGCCGTCCTCTTCCTGACGCACGGTGAACCCGGCGGTCGAGGCGTATTGGTCATCCGCGATCACCGCCATGTAGATCGCCACCAGCGCAAGCGGCAAAAGCACCACAAGACCGAAGGACAGCACAAGCCCCCGGTGACGGCGTTTCATCCGGGCTGCCGGAACGGTCGGGCGCAGGGGGCGCTTTGCCCCGGCCGCCTTGCCCTGCCCCGGCTGGCCTGCCGGCACGGGTTTGGGCGCCGCGACCACGGGCTTCGGGTGTTCCGCCCCACCGCCCTGTGACGCATCATTCATGGCACTCAACAATAAGCTGTTTTGATTTCCCCGGCACTCTTACATACTGAGGTGGCGAATGCCAATATCGGAACCACCGCATGTCCTTGCCGCCGCCCCTGACAGCCCCCCAGGCCCCGCGTATCCTGCAGGAACGCCCGAACCGGAAATTTGCCAGTTTCCGGGCGGTTTCGGCTCTGATGTTGCGGGAAATGGCCACGCGCTACGGCAATTCCCCGGGCGGCTACATCTGGGCCATCCTCGAACCGCTTGGGGCGATCCTGGTCATGGCCCTGGCCTTTTCGCTGATCGTGCGCAGCCCGCCGCTGGGCAACAACTTCATCCTGTTCTACGCCACCGGCTTCATGCCGTTCCAGCTGTACCAGCAGATCTCTTCGACGGTCAGCAGTTCGATCAACTTTTCGCGCCCGCTGCTGCAATATCCGGCGGTGACCTGGGCCGATGCGGTCATGGCACGGCTGTTCCTGAACGCGCTGACCGGGGTTCTGGTCACGATCATCGTGATGTCCTCGTTGCTGATCGTGACCGACACCAAGGTTCTGCTGGACCTGTCGCCGGCGCTGGCCGCCATGTCGCTGGCCATCCTGCTGGGGCTTGGGATCGGGTCGGTCAACTGCGTTCTGTTCGGGCTTTTCCCGGTCTGGAGCCAGATCTGGGGCATCCTCAACCGTCCGCTGGTGCTGGCCTCGGGGGTGATCTTTCTGTTCGATGACCTGCCGCCTGCGATCCAGGACATCCTGTGGTACAACCCGCTGATCCACGTCACCGGCGAGATGCGGACCGGTTTCTATCCGACCTACAGGCCCGACTACATCTCTTTGTTGCTGCCGGCCCTGATCGGGGTCATCACGCTGTTCTTTGGCGTCCTGCTGATGGGGCGCTACCACCGCGACCTGCTGAACAACCGCTAGGGCCGCTTTTGCGCCCAGCCGACCACCCGGTCATGCGGCACATCCGTGCGCCGCAGCAGCCCGTCGCGCAGCGCCCGCAGCACCAGCAGGACAAAGGCCCGCCGTTCGCCCGAATGGTGGCGCACCTTCAGCAGCCATTTGCCCGCCGCCGCCACCAGCACCAGCGGAAACAGCCACCCCGAGGCCATGCGGTAGACCATCAGCAGGTTGCGGTAGTGGTAATAGCTTTTCCACAGCGGGCGAAACCGCTTGTCCGCGTCGGTCATGGTGGAAAAGTCATGCTCGAACCGGATCGTCGGGTCGAACAGGATGCGCCCCCCCGCCCGGGTCAGCCCCAGCGTATACAAAACGTCATCGCCATAGATGAACAACCGCCCATCGGGATAGCCCACCCGTTCGATCCCCGCGCGCGACACGAACAACCCCACAAACGACGCGCCGTCGATGCCGCAAGGGGTCGTCGCGCCATATTCCGCCTGCCCGATATGAAACCCGTCGCGCCCCTTGCCCGTCAGTGTCCGCCACAGCACCTTGCGGTGCCAGAACGGGTTGATCGAGGGGCGGTTCATGTCACAGATCCGCCCGTCCAGATGATAGACCGCCGCGGCCCAGGCCTCGGCCCCGCTGCGATCGCTTGCATGGAACCGCGCCAGCGCCCCCGGTTCGGGGCGCGCGTCGTCATCCATGACCACGATCCAGTCAGGGTCGAAGCGTTTGACCGCCTCGCGCATTCCGGTTTCGAACCCCCCTGCCCCGCCAAGGTTCGTCTTGCAGCGGATCACAGTCAGCCGCGGATCGCCCTCTTGCCCGGAGAGCCATTCGGCCGTGCCATCATCCGAGGCATTGTCGACCACGACAACGGCCGCCAGGTCGGCCTTGGGGCTGGCCAGAAGGCGCGGCACGGTCACCTGCAATTGCGCAAGCCGGTTGTAGGTCACGACCACGGCCACCAGCCGCCCCGCCCCATGATCTGTGCCCACTGCCATCGCGCCCGCCCATCCCTTGGACAACCCTTCGTTGCGGGGGCAAAGGTCACAAACGCCCCCCCTTGTCAAATGACGCGTGACCCATCAGGTTGGCGCCGCCTGCAAAGGCACCTGTGTGTGACCCGAAAGAAAGGACAGCGGAGCCCATGGACATCGAAACCACGGCGATTGACGGTCTTGCCTTTCTCACCCCCAAACGGTTCGGCGACAACCGCGGTTTCTTCAGCGAAAGCTGGAGCGCCGAGCGCATGCGTGATGCCGGGTATGACATTGATTTCGTTCAGGACAATCATTCGATGTCCGAACAGACCGGCACCCTGCGCGGCCTGCATTTCCAGGCGCCCCCCCATGCCCAGGCGAAACTGGTGCGCTGCGGGCGCGGACGGCTGTTCGATGTTGCCGTCGACATCCGCCGCGGCAGCCCGACCTATGGCCATTGGATCGGCGCCGAGCTGAGCTTTGACAACGGCAAGCAATTGCTGATCCCCGAAGGCTTCCTGCACGGCTTTGTCACGCTCGAACCGATGACCGAGATCATCTACAAATGTTCGCACGGCTATGCGCCCCAGGCGGACGGGTCCGTGCATTGGGACAGCTGCGGCATCGACTGGCCCCTGACCGGCACCCCGACCCTGTCCGAAAAGGACGAAAAAGCCGTGCCGCTTGCGGATTTCGACAGCCCCTTCGCGTACCAAGGATAAGCCATGAAACTTCTGGTCACCGGCGGCGCCGGTTTCATCGGGTCTGCGGTTGTACGTCTGGCCATCGCGCGCGGGCATCAGGTGGTGAACCTCGATGCGCTGACCTATGCCGCCTGCCTTGATAACGTGGCCAGTGTCGCGGACGCCCCCGGTTACAGCTTTGTGCAGGCCGATATCCGCGACCGCGCCGCACTGGATGCGGCCTTTGCGGCGCACCAGCCCGACGCGGTGATGCATCTGGCCGCCGAAAGCCACGTCGACCGCTCGATCGACGGCCCCGGCGATTTCATCGAAACCAACATCACCGGCACCTACAACATGCTCGAAGCGGCGCGCAGCTATTGGGTCGCCCAAGGCAAGCCCGAGACGTTCCGCTTTCACCACATCAGCACCGATGAGGTCTTTGGATCGCTGCCCGCCGATCCGTCGGTGATGTTCACCGAAGACACGCCCTACGATCCGCGCAGTCCTTATTCTGCCTCCAAGGCCAGTTCCGACCATCTGGTGCGGGCCTGGCATGAAACCTATGGTCTGCCCGTTGTGTTGACCAATTGCAGCAACAACTACGGCCCCTTCCATTTCCCCGAAAAGCTGATCCCGGTGATCATCCTCAACGCGCTGGCGGGGAAGGCTTTGCCGATCTATGGCGACGGCAGCAACATCCGCGACTGGCTGTATGTCGAGGATCACGCCGACGCGCTGCTGCTGGTGGTGGAAAAGGGCGCGGTTGGCCGGTCCTACAACATCGGCGGCGAGAACGAGCGCAGCAACCTTGAACTGGTGCAGACGCTGTGCGGCATCCTTGACGGGTTGCGCCCGCGCGCCGATGGCAAAGCCTATGCCGAGCAGATCACATTCGTCACCGACCGCCCCGGCCATGACGCGCGCTATGCCATCGACCCGGCCCGCATCCGCGAGGAACTGGGCTGGCGGCCCTCGGTCACCGTCGAAGAGGGGCTGCGCCGCACCGTGCAATGGTATCTGGACAATGAACCCTGGTGGCGCGCCCTGCAGGCCCGTCACGGGGTGGGCGAAAGATTGGGGACAAAGGCATGATCCTGGTATTTGGCAAAACCGGTCAGGTCGCGACAGAACTGGCGCGCCTGGCGCCCGATGCGATCTTTCTGGGCCGCGATCAGGCCGATCTGAGCGACCCTGCAGCCTGCGCAAAGGCCATCCACAGCCACACCCCCGACGCCGTGATCAACGCCGCCGCCTATACCGCCGTCGACCGCGCCGAGGAAGACGAGGCGCTGGCCACGGTCGTCAATGGCGACGCCCCGACCGCCATGGCACAGGCCTGCGCGGCGCTGGACATCCCCCTTGTGCATATCTCGACCGACTATGTCTTTGACGGGACCGGCGATGCGCCCTGGAAACCGACAGATCCAGTGGCGCCGCAAAACGCCTATGGCCGCAGCAAGCTGACCGGCGAGGAAGGCATCCGCGCATCAGGCGCCCGCGCGGTGATCCTGCGCACCTCTTGGGTGTTTTCGGCGCATGGCAACAACTTTGTCAAAACCATGCTGCGGCTGTCGGAAACCCGCGACGCGCTGTCGATCGTCGATGACCAGATCGGCGGGCCAACCCCGGCACGCGGCATCGCAAGCGCCTGTCTGACAATCGCAGGCGCGCTGATGGCGGGGCAGGGCCGCGGCACCTATCATTATGCGGGCACCCCGGCGACCAGCTGGGAATGTTTCGCGCGCGAAACATTTGGTCTGGCGGGGCGTCAGGTGGCCGTCACCGGCATTCCCACCGCCGATTACCCGACCCCGGCAAAACGCCCGCTGAATTCCCGCCTCGACTGTTCTTCGCTGACAGCCGACTTTGGCATTCCCCCCCCCGATTGGAAGGCCGCTTTGGCCGAAACAGTGACTGAATTGAGAACATGACACAGCGCAAAGGCATTGTTCTGGCGGGGGGTTCCGGCACCCGTCTGCACCCGCTTACCACCGGCGTCTCGAAACAACTGATGCCGATCTATGACAAGCCGATGATCTACTATCCGCTCAGCGTGTTGATGCTGTCCGGCATCCGCGAGATTGCGGTGATCACCACGCCGCAGGATCAGGCCCAGTTCAAGCGCACCCTTGGCGACGGGTCACAATGGGGGGTGCAGTTTACCTACATCGAACAGCCCAGCCCCGACGGCCTGGCGCAGGCCTATCTGCTGGCCGAGGATTTCCTGGATGGCGCGCCTTCGGCGATGGTTCTGGGTGACAACATTTTCTTTGGTCACGGCTTGCCGGAACTGCTGGCGGCCGCCGATGCCGCGCCGGGCGGGTCGGTCTTTGGCTATCGCGTCACCGATCCCGAACGCTATGGCGTCGTCGATTTCGACAAGGATGGCACCGTGCGTGCGATCATCGAAAAGCCCGAGGTCCCGCCCTCGTCCTACGCGGTGACCGGGCTGTATTTCCTCGATGGTTCCGCGCCAGAGCGCGCGCATCGGGTCAAACCCTCGCCGCGCGGCGAGCTTGAGATCACCTCGCTTTTGGAAAGCTATCTGAAGGACGGGCTTTTGTCGGTGCAGCAGCTGGGGCGCGGCTATGCCTGGTTGGACACCGGCACCCATGCCAGCCTGCTGGACGCGGGCAATTTCGTGCGCACCCTTGTGACGCGGCAGGGGTTGCAGGTCGGCTGCCCCGAGGAAATCGCCTATGCCCAGGGCTGGATCGACGCCGATACCCTGCGCCGCCACGGCGAGATGTTTCAGAAAACCGCCTATGGGCAGTACCTGTTGCGACTGCTGAAATAGACTCTGTTTCGCGCGCGAAACATTTCAGGCTGTAGAAAAACAGGCTCTAAACCCCGGCTTAGAGTCTATTTCATTTCCGCCTCAAGCCAGGCCATCAGCCGGGCCTGAAAGGCCTCGTCGACCTTGGCGCCGGTGATCTCGATCCGGTTTTCCTTGACCCGCAGCTTGAGCCCCGCGGCGATCTGGTGATCTTGCGGCCCGGGCTTGCCGCGTGCCTTGATGGCGGCCTTGCTGCGGCGCTTCATGATGCTCTGGATCACCGCCTGTTCGGCCTCGGGGCTGTCCGGTGCGGCATCGCCCAGGGCGCGGGTCAAGGCCAGGGCCAGCCCCGGGTCTTCCTCCAGCACCTTGGCCAGCGCCAGCCCCAGCCGTTCACCCAAGGCCGCCGGAAAGCGCAGCGCGCCGTCCAGCGCCTGCACCACCCGGGCAAAGCTGCGGATCTTTGACCGCTTGGGCCGGCTGGCGCTTTGGAACAGGGTCAAAAGCGCGGCTTTTTCCGTCTCGAACACACCGGCATCAACCGCTTTCAGGGCAATCCGGGCGCGTTCGAAATAGCTTAGCCCGACGCGGATCTCGTTTTCCTCGACCATGGCCTGATAGGCCTCGGGCGCGTCTTCGGGGCGGCGCAGCAGGGCCTGCACGGTGCCGGGGCCTTCGCCCTCCTGCGCCAGGCGCGCAATCGCCTGACAGCGCCGCCAGCCGGAAATCAGCCCATAGCGGCCATCCCCCAGCGCCACCACCTCGATCGGGTTTTGCTGACCCCGCGCCCGGATCGAGGTCACAAGCGTCTCTAACTCGCCTTCATCCAGCAGAACCCGGTCACGCACCAGATGGTCCAGAACCACCGCAGACAGAGGCAGATCCAGCACCATGCGGCCATTGGCGCGGGCCTGTTCGATGCTATCGCTCAGCTCGCGCAGCGCAGACGTGGCCGAAGCATCGCCCGCCACATCGGCAATCGGCGCGCGCGGCAGGGGTTTGGGGGCAAGGGCCCCGTCGTCGGGGATGAACATCGGATTGGCGGGGGTCAGGCGTTTGCGGGCCATGTCGTGTGCTCTCCTGTCACTCGGCGGCGGCGGATTGTGCGGCCAGCTCGTCGCGGCGCCAGCTGCCGACCAGAAGCTGCTTGAAGGCGGCATAGGTGGCATCGAAGGTTTCGCGCCCGCGCACGTAGGTTTCGCGGTTGAAGTCGCGGTAATCGGCCTCGTAGATGCCGCGCACCTGTTCACCGGCCTGGCCGATCAGCGCGGTGAAATCCTGTTTGTGCGGCGACAGGGTAGAGCCAAGATAGCTTTGCATCAGCGCCGAAAGTTCCGCCTGCTGCGCGCCGTCATAGCGGGTGATCACCGCGCGCACCGCGTCCCATTCAAAGTTCAGCTCGGACCGGCCAAGGGCGCGGGCGGCCAGGTTTTCCGCCTCTTCGATCGACCCGAAGGTGGCGTGCAACATGTCAAAGAAACGCCCGGTGCTGTCGAATTCCAGGAAGGACGCGCCCAAAGGCACCAGCAGGATATCGGCCGCCGCCAGCCCGTTGATCGTCAGGTAGCCAAGCGCCGGGGGCGTGTCGATGAAGATCACGTCATAGCGATCGAGGATGCCGCTGGCCTCAAAGCTGTCGGTCAGCGCATCCCACAGCTTCCAGCCGCGCGCCTGCATGCGCCAGACCGGCACCTGAAATTCCGCCCAATACAGGTTCAGCTGCGCGCCGATCAGGTCGATGTTGGGCCAATGGGTCGACTGGATCAGGTCACTGGCGCTGACGGTCAGGGCCTCGCTCAGGGTTTCGTCCAGCGGCACCGGGGCCTCGCCCAGATCGGCGCGGCGCTGGTTGGCCTCGCGCAGGTGGGTGGCGTAATGGCGGGCAAACAGCGGAAAGACGGTTTGCCATTCGTCTTCGACCTTGCCGCCAAAGATCGAGGTCATGCTGCCCTGGCTGTCCAGATCGACCACCAGCACCTTGTAGCCGTCCAGCGCCGCGCTCATCGCCAGGTGCGCCGCCGTGCTGGTCTTGCCGACGCCGCCCTTGAAGTTGGCCACCGCGACCATTTTCGCCGGCAGCCCCTTGGGCCGGTAGGGCATGTATTCCTTGGTTTTCGATCCTTCCTGGCCGAAATGCGCCTTGAGCCGCAGCACCTCGTCAAAGGTGAACCACTTGGCGCCGCTGGCGGTTTCGGACACGCCTTGCGGCAGGTCGGGGTTCTGTTTCAGCACGCGGCGGAAATGGCCCTGCGCCACGGGGATCAGGTAGCGGGTGATTTCCCAGGTGGAAAACCGCCGCAGCTGACGGCCGCCGCTTTCCTCAAGACCGCGGGTCGCCAGATCGCTGCGCCCGGCTTCGCAGGCGCGGGCGATGGATTGAAAGCGGTCGGTGGTGGCGGGCTGGCCAAGGGCGGCGCGGGCCTCGTCGGGGTTGATGTTGAAATAGGGGGGCAGGTCCCCCCGGGTCTCTGCTCGCATGTGGGCCTCTGGCGGTTCGGGCGCTTTTGATGTGCGCTGTTTTCGCCAGTGTATCCAAAAACAGCGCACATGAAAGAGAAAGCTGAACATCCCTTGGGTTTTCTTGGCATTTCAACGCTTTGTTCCAAGAGGGGGGATGCCGGGGGCCGCGCGGTTTGGACCAGGGATCAAACCCGTGCCTGTTATTTTTTGTTATTTATAGGTTACAGGGATCCCCGCTTTTGCGCAATCTTCTGGAATCCCACGTTTTTTTGTCATTCCGGGAAAGGCAGGCGACTCTGATCCCCCGATAGGGCGACTCCGATACACCGAGGCGGCGACTCTGATCCGCCGATCCCGCGCTTTACGCATCCTGTGGATAACTCTAGGCTGGGTGTCACTGAAACCCCGAAAGGAATCGGGGGCACGCGGACCGCGCAAACGACGGCCGCACCGAGGATAGAGCAAGGCGGGGCAGGGCGCCCCGGACAGCAGGCGAGGGTCACATGACAGCAGCGACAGGCCGCCCCGGCGCGCTTTTGCCCGACAGGCATCCGACCGGGGATTTCTTTGTCTGCGATATCTTCGGGGCCAGCCCCAAGGACGATCTGGGCAGCATGGAGCATCCGATCTTTTCGCTGAGCACCCGGCCCGACCGGCGCATCCTGAGCTATGCGCACAACGGCGTGCAGGTCGAGGTGACGCCTTCGGTGCGCGGCCGCGCCACGATCCATGACAAGGATATCCTGATCTATTGCATCAGCCAGCTGGTGGCGGCGCTGAACGCCGGGCGCGCGATTTCGCGCCGGCTGACGCTGCGCGCCCATGACCTGCTGGTGGCCACCAACCGCGACACCTCGGGCGACAGTTATACCCGCCTCAAGGAGGCGTTTGAACGGCTGGCCGGCACCCGCATCACCACCAACCTTGAAACCGGCGGGGTGGAAACCACCAGCGGCTTTGGTCTGATCGAGGCCTGGGAAATCCGCCGCCGCAGCCGGGGCGGGCGGATGATTTCGGTTTCGGTGACGCTGAGTGACTGGCTGTTCCGGGCGGTGCAGGCGAAATCGGTGCTGACGCTGTCGCGCGATTATTTCCGCCTGCGCAAACCGCTGGAGCGGCGGGTCTATGAGCTGGCGCGCAAGCATTGCGGCCGCCAGCCGGAATGGCAGATCAGCACCGCCACCCTGCACAAGAAATCCGGCAGCGCCGCCCCGGTGCGGGTGTTCCGCGCGGCTTTGCGGCGGATGGCCGCCGAAAACCACCTGCCCGATTACGAAATGGTGGAACGCGACGGCGACCTGTTTCATTTTAGCCGCCGTGCCAGCGTGATCGAAACCGCCAGCGCCCCGATCCTGTCGCCGCAGGCGCTGGAGGCCGGGCGCGTGCTGTGGCCCGGGGCGGATATCTATGCGCTCGAGGCCGAATGGCAGGCAGTCCGGGCGCGCAGCGGGCAAAGCCTGCAGGATCCGGACCGTGCCTTTCTGGGCTGGCTGAAAAAACGCCGCGCCGCGGGCTAGGCGGCAAGAGGGGGAAAGACAGATGCGTCCTGGACTGATGACACTGCTGCTGGCGGCGGGGCTGCTGGCCAGTCCCCCGGCCATGGCCGGAGCCGGTCAGATCGGGCTGGTCTGCGCGATGCCGCAGGGGGCAACCCTGCCCGCCCAAAGGCTGTGCGCGGCGATGGCCGCCTCGCTGGGGCAGGTGGCCCCGGGGGCGCCGGTGGTGCAGGGCGATGGCGCAGGCCAGGCGGCGCTGCAGCTGACCTTGCAGGTGACGCGGCAGGGCCGCGGCGGGCTGACCGGACATCTGCAATGGCAGGACGCCGGGGCGCGCCAGATGAAAAAAGGCCCCGACGTTCAGTTCAACGTAATGGATACCGGGTTAGATTCGGTCCCGATGGGCGGCTTTACCGATGCTCTGGTCGCCTCTGATCCGGGGTTGCTCGCGGTGCTGCGGGCCCTGGACGGGCACTGAAAAAAGGGCGCGTGCCCATGGAAAATGAACCACCGCGGCCTAATTGAGGCCACAAAACAGGACTAGACCGCCGCGCAACGCTTGCCGGTCGGGGGCGATCCCGATACCCCTGCGGCGCATCCGGAAATTGCAAACCCAGGCCCTCTTTCTATCAATGGTGATGACACATGCTTAACTCTTCCACGACCACTGCCCTGATCGGGGATCAGGCGGACACGACGCAGACGATGACCGCCCATGCCCCTGTCGGAACCTTTGACCAGATGGCCGTCTACCTGACGGATGGCTATTGGCAGGACCGCGGCGGCGTGGGGGCACAGTGGAACACCACGCAAAGCAACGTCATCACCGTCGATCTGTCCGGCCTGACCGCGGTGGGCAAGCAGATGGCCCGCTGGGCCTTTGAGGCCTGGGAAAGCGTGACCGACCTGGAGTTCGTCGAAACCGGCCCCGGCGCGCGCATGGTCTTTACCGATCACCAGTCCGGCGCCTTTGCCAGCTGGAGCAGCACCAACGGCTATATCACCAGCGCGACGGTCAACATCAACGTCAGCTGGCTGCCCGCCACCGCCTCGATCGACGATTACGCCTTTTCGACCTATGTGCACGAAATCGGCCATGCCCTGGGCCTGGGGCACCAGGGCGATTACGACGGCAACGCCACCTATGGCTGGGATGAAACCTATGCCAACGACAGCTGGCAGCTGTCGATCATGTCCTATTTCAGCCAGACCGACAACTATACGGTCGATGCCAGCTATGCCGACCTGATCACCCCGATGCTTGTCGACATCGTCGCGATCCAGGCGCTGTATGGTACCCCCGACAGCGGCAGCGCCACCGCCGGCAACACGGTCTGGGGCGCGAACAGTTCGCTGGACGGCTACATGGGCGATTTCTTTGATGCGGTGTCCGGCACCGGCGGCGGCAGCGTGTACCAGGGCGGCTCGGTCGCCTTTACGGTCTATGACCTGAACGGCACCGACCTGGTCGATCTGACCTTCAGCGACACGGACAACCGGGTCGACCTGCGCCCCGAGATGTTCTCGGACGTGAACGGGCTGATCGGCAACGTCGGCATCGCCCGCGGCACCATCCTGGAGAACCTCAATACCGGCGAAGGCAATGACACGGTCACCGGCAACACCGCCGACAACGTGATCAACACCAATGGCGGGCATGACAGCGTCCGCGCCGGTGACGGCGCCGATGTGGTCTGGTCGGGCCGGGGCAACGACACGGTCTATGGCGGCATCGGCAATGACCTGCTGGGTGGCCTGGACGGCGCCGACAGCATGTATGGCGAGGATGGCAACGACACGCTGTATGGCGGCGGCTGGGCCGACGTCATGGATGGCGGCACCGGCAACGATTTCCTGCGCGGCGACAATGGCAATGACACCATCTATGGCGGCGACGGCAACGATGTGCTGGGCGGCCGCCTGCACGAAGACGTTCTGGACGGCGGCGCCGGCGACGACGGCCTTTGGGGCGGCGGCTGGAACGACACGCTGATCGGCGGCGATGGCAACGACACCATGGGCGGCGGCGATGACGACGACGTGCTGATGGGCGGCGCGGGCTTTGACGACCTGCGCGGCGGCGGCGGCAAGGATACGCTGGACGGCGGTGACTGGTCCGACGTTCTGGACGGCAGCTTCAGCGATGACAGCGTCATGGGCGGCAATGGCAATGACACCGTCTATGGCGGGGTCGGCAACGACTATGTCGATGGCGGCGCCCACAACGACATCATCTGGGGCGGCTGGGGCGATGATACCATCGTCGGCGGCTCCGGGGCCGACACCTTCCTGTTCGGCAGCGCCTTTGGCACCGACGAGATCCGCGATTTCAACATGGCCGAAGGTGACGTGATCCGCCTGAAGGCCGGGCTTTGGACCGCCGAGCACGGCACCCTGACCGAGGCCGAGATGATCGCCGAATTCAGCAGCTTCGACGCCTCGGGGAACCTGGTGCTGGACTTTGGAAACGGCAACAGCCTGACCCTGATCGGGGTGACCACGACCGCCGGGCTCGAGGCGGGGCTGGAAATCTTCTGACGATCCCGGAAAAGGGCCGCCCCCAGGCCGGCCCTTTCGCCCAAAGGGCATGTCAGGGCGCGGCTTTTCGGGGCCGCGCCTTTTGCTTTCGGGCGGTCCTAAATGTCACGCCCGCCCGTTTCGGCCATTGATGTAAGACGCGATAAAGGGCAAACAGGGCTCACCCTGAGCGAGAGCGACAAGATCAGACGCACAAGCGTGTATTTCCGTAGCAGCAGACCGTTCTGATTGAGAGCCCTATGAAGAATGCGAACATCCTTGCCCATCGCGGTTGGTGGGACACGGCAGACCAGAAAAACACCCCCTTTGCGTTGCAGCGCGCGCTCGAGGCCGGATACGGGATCGAGACCGATTTTCGCGATCTGAACGGCGCGCTGGTGGTGTCGCACGATCCCCCCGCAGGGCAGGATATCCTGGGCGCCGAAACCTTCTTTGGGTTGTATTCCGATCTGTCGGCCAAGGGGCGTCTTGCACTCAACATCAAGGCCGACGGGTTGCAGCAGATGCTGCTGGACGCGCTGCAGGGCGCCGGGGTCGACCTGCAATCGGTCTATGCCTTCGACATGGCGGTGCCCGATGCACTGGGGTATCTGCCCACCCCCATTCCCGCCTATACCCGGATCAGCGAATACGAGGCCGTGCCCTCGTTTCTGGACCGCGCCGCCGGGGTCTGGGTCGACAACTTCACCGGCGATTTCCCGCAGGTCGCCGAGGCCGCGCGCCTGATGGGGCAGGGGCATCGGGTGGCCATCGTTTCGCCTGAACTGCACCGGCGCGACCATCGCGCGCTTTGGGATGACATCGCGGCCGCCGGGCTGCACGAAAACCCGCTTTTCGAGCTGTGTACGGATCTGCCGCACATGGCCGCTGACTTTCTAGGAACGGACTCATGATCAAAGCTATTTTGTGTGACATGGACGGCGTGCTGATCGATGCCAAGGACTGGCATTACGAGGCGCTGAACCGCGCGCTGGAACATTTCGGCTATACCATCAGCCGCGAAAGCCACCTGTCGACCTTCGACGGCCTGCCGACCCGGCAAAAGCTCAAGATGCTGTCCAAGGCGCGCGGACTGCCCGAACAGCTGCATGAATTCCTCAACGCGCTGAAACAGGCCTATACGCTGGAAATCAGCCACCAGCGCTGCAAGCCGGTGTTCAACCACCAGTACGCGCTGTCGAAACTGAAGGCCGAAGGCTACAAGATCGCCGTCTGCTCGAACTCGGTACGCCAGTCGGTCGAGGCGATGATGAAGCTGTCGGCGCTGGAACCCTATCTGGATGACATGGTGTCCAACGAAGACGTCTCCAAGGGCAAGCCCGATCCGGAGATGTATCTCAAGGCGATGAACGGCTTTGGCCTCAAGCCCGAGGAATGCCTGATCCTGGAAGACAACGACCACGGCATCCAGGCGGCCATCGCCAGCGGCGGCCACCTGCTGAAGATCGGCGTGCCCGACGACGTCACCTACCAGGCCATCAAGGCCCGTATCGCCGAAATCGAAGCAGCCTAAGCGGAGCCCGAAGACATCATGCAAGTCCTTATCCCGATCTCCGCCCGCTCCTCGTTCTTTCCCGAAGAGGATTATTTCTTTCCCAAGCCGCTGATCGAAGTGGCGGGTCGCCCGATGATCGAACTGGTCATCACCCAGCTGAAGAAACAGCTCAAGGACCCGAACTTTGTCTTCGTGATCGACCGCGAAGATGCCCGCGCCTTTTCCATCGACCGCACCGTCGAGTTGGCCGCAGGCCCCGGCACCCGGGTGATCGAACGCATGGGCGAAACCTCGGGCGCGCTGTGTTCGTGCCTGTTGGCGATCGACGCGCTGGACCCGGAGGCGCCGCTGCTGATTTCCAACAGCGACCAGATCACCAGTGCCGACCTGGGCGCCCATATCGCGCGCTTTGAAAAATCCGGCGTCGACGCCGGGGTCGTGACCTTTGATTCCATCCACCCGCGCTGGTCCTACGTGGTGGAAACCGGTGACAACCGCGTCGCCCAGACCTTCGAGAAAAAGGTGGTGTCCCGCCGCGCCATCGCCGGGCTGTATTACTTCCGCAAGGCGGGCCAGTTCCTGGATGCGGCACAGAAAACCATCCTCAGCGATGTGAATGTCGATGGCGCTTTCTTCATCTCGTCGGCGATCAACCAGACCATCCTGGATGGCGGCGACGTGATGTTCTCGACCATCGACGGGCGCCAGTACCACAGCTTTTACGCGCCCTCGCGGATCACCGAATTCGAACGCAGCGACCTGGCCGCCAGCCTGCGCGCCGGGCCCAAGGCGGCGCAAAGCGTCAATGTCATCATTCCCGCCGCCGGCGAGGGTAGCCGCTTTGCCAAGGCCGGCTGGAAAAAGCCCAAGCCCTTCATCGACGTCGAAGGCCGCCCGATGCTGGACCATGTCATCGACAACGTCGCCCCCGCCGGGGCCAGCGTGTCGCTGCTGCTGCGCGCCGCCCATATGGATGCGCAGCCCGCCATCGTGCACGGCTTTGAAAAGGCCGGGGTCGACATCCTGCCGGTCGACAAGCTGACCGAAGGCACCGCCTGCACCGTGCTGCTGGCGCGCAAGGTCTATGACAACGACCGCCCGATGATGGTGGCCAACTCTGACCAGCTGGTCGATTTCGATGTCACGGATTACGTGCAGGATTGCCTGGATCGCGGGCTGGATGGCTCGATCCTGGTGTTCCGCGATCCCTCGATGGACCCGAAATGGTCCTTTGCCAAGCTGGACGATCAGGGCCTGGTCACCGAAGTGGCCGAGAAAAAGCCGATTTCCGATCTGGCGACGGTGGGCATCTACCTGTTCACCCGCGGGCGCGATTTCGTGTCTGCCACCGCCGACATGATCGCCGCCAATGAACGGGTGAACGGCGAATTCTACACATGCCCGGTCTATAACTACATGATCGCCAACGGCGCCCGCATCGGGGTCTACGAGGTGGCGATGGACGCCATGTCCGGCCTTGGCACCCCCGAAGACCTGACCGCCTTGCTCAAGGCGCGCGGCTCTGCCCCGTCGCAGGACATGCCGGACTGATCCGGTGCGGGTGATTGTCCCCCTGGCCGGCCCGGATTTCGTCCGGGAGGGCGGCGCGCTCAAGGCGATGATCCCGCTGGACGGGCAGCTGCTGCTGCGCCGCGTGCTGACAAGCCGCCCCTGGGCGCAGGGCGTGGCCCCCGAAGATCATGCCTTTGTGCTGATCGACGGGCCAGAAACCCGCGCCTTTGCGCGCGGTGAACTGGCGCAATGGTATCCCGGTGCCTCGGTCACCTTCCTGTCGCGCTACACGCGCGGCGCGGCGCTGAGCGCGCTGGCGGGCATGGTAAGTGGCGCCGACATGGGCGAACCCATCGTCGTCGATCTGGCGGATATCCTGTACACCAGCACCCTTGATCCCAAGGCCATGTTCGCGGCCAACCCCGCCTGCGGTGGCATTGCGCTGACCTTTCCTTCGGACAATCCGGCCTACAGCTATCTGCGGCTGGATGCCTTTGGCGCTTTCTCCGAGGCTGCGGAAAAGCGCGTGATTTCGAACAATGCCTCGGCCGGGACCTACATGTTCCGCGATCTGCCCACCTATCTGCGGGCGCTGGCCCACGGGCTGGAAAACGCCGCCAGCCAGACCTTTCGCGATCTGTTCTTTGTCTGCCCGCTGTTCAACGGCGTGCATGATCAGGGCAAGTCGGTGCTGCTGGCCCCCGTCACGGACGTGACCGATATCAAAGTGGAGACAAGCCATGTCTGACATTCGCACCCTGACCGCCGCCTATGTGGCCGCCTTTGACGCCCGCGACCTGGACAAGGTCGCCGGGTTCCTGGCCGAGGGTTTCCAGCTGACCGACCCCGAGGTCACCGCGCTGACCCCGAAACCGGCGGTTCTGGACTATATCAAGGGCCTGTTCGACGCCCACCCCGGCCTGAGCTTTGTCGCCCACCGCGTGCTGGTGGATGGCGATGCCTCGGTCATCCATTTCACCCTGACCCTTGGCGAAACGGTTCTGGACGGCGTCGATGTCATCGCCTGGGACGGCGACAAGATGACCAGCATGCAGGCCTACCTGACGCCGCGCGGCTAAGCTCGAAAGGGAAATCTTCATGACAACTGATGACGGCACGGCCTGGCAGGCGGTTCAGGACGAAGCGCGCAAGATGGCCAATCGCGGACAACACGCCGAAGGTCTGGCGCATCTTCTGAATGCAGCAAGCACCCCGGCCAGTGACCTGCAATTGGCGGCGATCTTCCAGTATGCCTCGACCCATGGGCAATACGAACAGGTGCTGGACCTGGCCGAGGCCTATGCCGAGGGCCGCAAAAGCCGCCTGCTGCGGCACCGGTTCTGCAACGCCTGGGCGCTGGACGTGCTACGCAAGGCGGGCCGGTTCGACACCGTCCTGGACATGATCAGCAGCTTTGAGCCTGACCAGATGGCCGTGCCGCTGTTCTATCATCACCTGGCCACCGCCCTGCACGACGAGGCCTTTTTGCGCGCGGTGGACGGCGATCCGCGGCTGGAAAAGCTGTTCGTGCTTTCGGTCGAACAGGCGCATATCGATCAGCGCACCCCGTCGGAATTCATCCTGCGCAATTCGACCCAGTTCATCGCCGCGCCGCAGGCCTATACGACCTTTCTGCTGATCCATCGCCGGTTGATGACAACCGTGCTGGACCGCCTGAGCCAAAGCAAGAACGTACTTCTGGTGCGCTTGCAGCTGAACGCGGTCGAAGGCCTGTCGGGCAAGGCCCTGGTGACGGCGCTTGCCGATGCCACCCCGCGCGAGGTCAGCGCGATCTGGACCATGCACAAGGCCCGGCTGCACCAGTTGATGCGCCTGTTCTACATCGACGGCAGCTTTGAATACGCAGCCTCGCATCTGGCGCCGCAGATCATCCTGACCTTTGAAAAACTGGGGGTCGGCCATCCCGACACGGCGCTGACCCTGATCGTCGAAAACTGGGTGGACCGGATTGCGCAGCGCTACGAAGGTCACACAGGCGACATGCCGACCGGGGTGCTGGACCAGCTGGCGATCCTGCACAAGGCGCGCGCGCCGCAGGTCTATGACTGGTACATCGCCAACCGCCCGAACAGCGCGGAACTCAGCGGCCTGCGCATCTTCAACCCCGAACGCAGCTTTCCGGCGCCGCGCCTGTCGCCGGACCGCAAACCGCGCGTGGCGGTCTGCATCTCGGGGCAGCTGCGCGGCTACAAGCTGGCCTTTCCAAAGATGCAGCGGCATCTTCTGGCCAATACCGAGCCGGTGATCTTTGTCGATGCCTGGCGCAAGATCGGCCGCAAGACCCCGACCCCGGCGCAGGCCTGGCGGATGTTCGACGGCGAATTCCTGAACGCCTACCAGTCGGTGGCCAACAACATGGGCTATCCGGCGATGCAGGCGCGCTATCCGGCGCTGACAACGCTGGACGATGCCAGCAACGTCGATGCCCAGGCGCTGGCCGACTTCTATGGCTGCCCGATCGACCATGTGCGCGTCGAAGACGACGAAACCGGCGCCTTTGTGCATTATTCGAATCCGCAAAAGATGTACCACAAGATCCAGGGCGCCCAGGCGCTGCTGGAAAGCAGCGGCATTGATGCGGACGCGGTGCTGCGGATCCGCCCGGACAAGAACATCAATGGCGCGGCGCGCGAATTCGACTGGCACCGGATGATCGACACCAGCCTGAACGACCGCGTGTTCTATGCCGATTTCCCCTATCGCACGCATCCCTCGTCGGGGTTGGTGATCGGCGATCAGGCGGGCATCGCCACGATGGAGCTGATGCATGTCTATGCCAATGCCCGCGACACCACGGTCGAGGCCGGGAAACTGGGTTGGGAAGACTGGCCCGCACAGCCGCGCGCCCATGCCAACCTGAGCCATGCGCTTTGGCTGAACGGCGTGCGCGTCGATACGATGCCGGTGCAATGGGGCAACAACTTTGACCCCGATCGGCTGTCCTCGGCGGCCACGCTGGCGCTGGTCGAACAGGACATCAGCAGCCGCACCCCGGACAGCAACGACGACCGTCTTGTGGCGGCGGCGCGGGCCGATCTGGCCAAGTAACGCGGCGCGGGCCCGACCTTTCGGGGGTCAGGGCCCGGTGCCGGTTGCGATCAATGCGCGGGGAACAGGGTTTCGATCAGTTTCAGATCGCCCTGGTTCGCCTCTTTGAGCAGGGTCATGACCTCGTCCGAGGGGGCCTCGGACTTGCTGGCCGGTTTCGAGACATTGGCCTGCACGCTTTCCCAGGTGAAATCGGGATAGTCCTCGGCCAGGGCCCGGGCCAGGGCCTCCAGCGCGCCGTCGAAATCGCGCACGTTGCCCAGCACGCCCAGATTGCCGGCGGCGGCCAGGGCGCGCTCCAGCTCGGGGGCGTCGCCGGGCACCATGCTGGCCAGGCGCGAACACTGGAAATCCCGGCACTGGCGGTCGCCGGGGTTCTTCAGCCGGGTGCGCACGTAACCTTCCAGGTCGGTTTCCTTGGCCAGCCGCGCGCCAAAGGTGTCGGCCTTTTGGTGACGCTCAAAGCGATAGGCGGACTTGATGCGCGAAATCGGATCGCGCAGCAGCATGACCGAGATGACCCGCACGCCGGGGATCTCTGGCACCGGCCCCAGCCCGGTATGGGTGGAAAAGGCGACCGCGTCCTTTTCCTCGCGGATCCAGTCGGCCAGCTGGGCGCTGTTGTCATTGTTTGCCATGGCAAATTCGCGCGTTACCCAGCGATCCCCGAAATTGCGTTTCAGGATCTGGTCCAGCGAGGTGCCGGCATTCTTGAACAGGTGGTAGTGCAGAACAACAGTGCGTTCGGCAGGGGCTTTGGTCATGCTTGGTCTTCCTTTGCGCGGGGCATAGCCGCACCAATAAATATCTTCGGCGTAACGCTCCGAAATCACCGCGCGCAGGGCGTCGTCAACTTCGGGGATCGGGGTTTCGGGGTCCCGGCCCAGCAGCGCCAGCCGTTCAGAGTGGCTGTTGGCGACGCCGATGGCGCGCGGACCTTCTGTATTTCCCGCCAGCCCGTCAAGCCAGTCCACAATTTGCCCCAGCCCCTCTTCGAGCCGGAAGATCCGCGCGCCGGGCGGGATGAAATCCAGCATCGGGCGGGTGTGGTTGTCCAGCGCGAAATCCGGCAGCGGCAAAGAGGTCACCCAGTCGCGAAATTCAGTGTCCGCCGGGATCGTCCGTTCGATGTCGCGCTGGCGCAGAAAGACGCTGTGCAGCCGGTCCTGCGGGTGGCGGACAAGGGCAAAGCTGGCATCGAAAAAGCCCGGCGGAAACAGCCGGGCCAATGCGAAACGGTCCACGTGCTGCGGCGAGGACCGCGTCCAGCGCGCATCTTCGGGCACCGACAGGTATTGCGGGTCGGCAAAGGCCAGGGGGCCAAAGCGCGCCCGCAAATACCGTTCGACCGACGTTCCGGCAGCGCGTGGCACATGCGCGAAATAGACCAGCTTGTCGGCGATGCGAAAGATCGGCATGCAGTGTCCGTTACTTGGCCCAGGGGCCCACGCTGGAGAAAAGGCCGATCGCTTCCAGCGCATTGCGCATCTGTTCCTGCCCGCTTTCGAACGAGAACCGCAAAGCGGCCAGATCGCGGGCATTGCTGACCAGCTTATCCCAAAGCGCCGGGTCATCATACAGCTGGATGATGGCTTTTTCCCAGTCTTCCGGGGTCTTGGCGATCAGGCAGTCGCGGCCATGCAACAGGCCGATGCCTTCGGCGGCCAGCGGGCTGAGAATGCAGGGAATGCCATGGGCCAGCGCGCTGAGCACCTTGCCCTTGATCCCGGCCCCCGACAGCAGCGGCGCGACAAAGATCATGTGGCGGTCATAGGCATCCTCGATGTTCTCGACAAAGCCGATGGGGTGGATACCGGGGCTTTCCAGGGCCTCGACCTTGTCGTTCATCCGCGAGCCGTAGATCGACAATTCGATGTCCGGACGCGACTGGCCCAGCCGCGACATCACCGATCTGGCGAACCATTCGACGCCCTCGACATTGGGGTGATGCTGGAAGCCGCCCAGGAAGGACAGCCCCTTGCGGCCATCGCGCGGCGGCAGGCTGTCGGGCAGGTCCAGCACCCAGGGGCAGGGCAGCACGGTGATGGCGCCTTCGGACTGGGCCTCGATCACCGAATGCTCCATCTCGTTGTAGGACAGCACCACGTCGACGCTGCGCATGGCGGCGAATTCCTCGGCCTGGACGGCGCGGGCGGCGTCCTTTTGTGCCTCGTCGTTTTCGGCCACGGCCTTGCGCAGCAGGCGCAGGTAATGCAGGTCGGCGTTGTTCATGATCACCGGCGCCTGCGGATTGGCGGCACGGATCTGCGGCACCACCGAATTCACCACGTGATAGCGGGTGATGTAAAAGGCGTCGAATTCCGCCCCGCGCGCCTGCAGGAATTCATCGATCGAGCGGTAGAAGGGCGAATAGACCACCTCGACCCCCATTTTCTGCAGCTCGTCGGTGTAATTGCCCAGATGCGCCAGGTTTTCCGGCAGAAAGGTCACCTTGTAGCCCAGCGACTGCACCAGCCGGATTTCCTGCAGCGCGGCATAGCTGCCGGCGCTCTGGTCCGGGGTGGGGGTGGTGTAATCGACAAACAGCACGCGGCCGGCGATGCCGCGATCCTTTTCCAGGTCGGGCGCCGTGCCCACCTTTGAGAAATTGGCATAGGCCTTGGCCCAGCGGCGCTTGAACTTGGGGCGGTTGACCTCTTGAAAACGCTTGAAGCCCGACGAGGTGCTGGTGCCGCTGGTCATGCCTTCGTAGTGGTAGACCACCGAGGAGGGCACGAACCAGGTGGTATAGCCCGCATCGCGCACCTTGAACGACAGGTCGGTGTCCTCGAAATACATCGGTTCCAGGTAGGACGACAGCCCGCCGACCTCTTCCCAGATCTCGCGGGTGGTCATCAGCGCGGCGCCGGACAGGTAATCGGCCTGGCGCGCATAGCAAAAGCGCGGCTCGTGCGGGTTCTGGCGGTTGCCATAGTTCCACGGATCGCCCGAGCCCCAGACAATGCCGCCGGCATCCTGCAGCGTGCCGTCGGGGTACAGCAGCTTGGACCCGACAAGCCCGACCTTGGGAAAGCGGTCAAAGGCTTCGATCAGCTCGTCCAGCCAGCCCGCTGTCGGTTCGGTATCGTTGTTCAGCAAGACCACGTATTTGCCGCGCGCGCGGGCGGCCCCGGCGTTGCAGGCGCGGATAAAGCGCATCGGCTCTTCGTTGTGGATGACGGTGATGCCGCTGACCAGGGTTTCGATGGTGGCGGTTTCATCGGTCGAGGCGTCATCGACCAGGATCACCTCGAAGCTGGCCTTGTTCCAGGCCAGCAGCAGGGCGCACAGCCCGGCATAGGTGACATTCACCTTGTTGTGGGCCGGGATGACGATGCTGACATCGGGGTTTTCGACCTCGGGAAAGCGCAGCGGTTTCAGCTTGAGCTTTTCATAGCCCGCCTCCAGCGCCTTGATCGCCAGCGACAGCTGCGCGATGTCCTCGGCCGAGGTGCCGTTTTCCATGTGGGCGCGCAGGGCCTTGAAGCGCTGCGGCGATTGCGGGAACAGGTCGCAGCCGATGGCCCGCGCGCCTTCGTGCTGCAGCACGTTCACCGGCGTCAGCTGGCGCGGCGGCAGGAACCAGTTGGCCCAATAGACGCGGTTGCCCGAAGGGTCGCGCAGCTCGAGCCAGCTGTGCTGGCCGGTCAGGTGGGTCTGGGGCACGCGGATCATGTTGTTGCCCTGCTCCAGCAGGACGGGAAAGGCGGGGGTGCCGTTGATCCAGGCCACGGCCTTGAGCGGCCCGTTGGCGTGGAATTCCAGCACATGGCCCCAATCCTTGTGGATATGGACCCCGACGCTGTGGCCGGGCAGCAGGATCATCTGGCCCGCGTTGGTCCGCAAGACGATGTCATCCGCCGGGTTCAGCCGGCCGATGTTCAGGTCGGCGCGATACCAGGTGGCGCTGTCGGTGGTGTCGTCCTGCACATGCAGGCTGACCGGGGATTTCAGGCGGCTGGCCCCGGCCCGCGTCACGCTGGGACGGGCGACGAAAAAGACATGCGGATCGGCATTGGCGGTGCTGTCGCCGCCCAGGTAATCGATCTCGAGCCGCAGCACCTGGTCCTGGGTGCGGGCGGGCAGGACAACCTGCACCGACTGGTAGCCGGCGGCATTGGCGCCGCCATGCGCGCCGCGGTCAAAGGCGATGCGCCGGCTCCAAAGCGGGCTGCCCTGGCTGTCGGTCAGCACCACGACCAGCGCGCCCCGGGCGCGGTGGCTGGCCAGTTCGGCCAGGAACATCACGTTGCCGTCCGCCGGGGTCAGGGCCATTTCGCCGCCCAGGGCCACCGTCTGCGGCCCGACCTGCGGGTCCAGGACGACACGCAGGGTGTTCCAGCCCGCCACCTGCCATTCGTCCAGGTCGTTGAACTGCTGATGGCCCGCGCTGCCCGTCACGGCCGCCAGCGGAAAGCTGCGGCTCATGTCATCCAGGCTGGGCGCCGGGTCGGCGGGGGCAAAGGACACTTCGGTCCCACCGCTGGCCAGATGCGGCCCGGTCGACAGGAAATCCGGGCCTGCCTTTGCGAAAACCGTGCCTCCGCAAAAGGAGATCTCGCACAGGTTGGTGTTGGCAGACTTCGTTTTAAACATCGTGTTCATATCCATGAGGGGCATGTTTGAAGGTTTGGCGCGGCTTGCCGTATCGACCTGCGCAAAGGGGGTCTTTTTACGATCTTGCAACAGGCCGTGCAAAGTCAGGATATCCTCCTGTAGCGCCTTGGGCAGTTGCGCCAGAAAGGCTTTCATGTGCTGGGCGGCCTCGCCGCCATGATAGCCGCGGCTTTCGGGGTGATGGACGCGGTGCCGGGTATCGCGCACCGCCTCCAGGCCCAGCCGGCGGGCGTGGCACAGCGCGACCCAGTCGATGCCCCAGCCCAGGTTGTTGTTGTCGTAGTCAAGCCCGCGCATCGCGGCCAGCACCGCAGGCCCCAGCGCCCAGACCACGCCATCGGTCTGCGCCACCCGCACCAGGTCGCTGCCCGGCAGGGTGCCGTTCTGGACCAGCGGTGTCGGCCAGGGCGTCCAGGTCAGGTCGGGGGCCCAGACCCCGACCGCGGGATGCCGGGAAAAGGCGGCGGCGCAATCGGCAATCAGCGCCGGCCAGTCGTCATGGGACACGTCGGCCTGGATCTGCAGCTGGATGTCCCCGGGGGCGACCAGGTCCAGCGCGGCCTTGAACTTGCGCCCGAAGAACCAGCTTTGCGGCACCTGCACCCAGGTGCCGGGGCCGTCCTCGGGGGTGTTGGCGGCATTCGAGTAGATCACCGAAAGCCTGTCGACATGCCCGTCCAGCTGGCGGGCGATCTCGAGCGCCTGCTCATGCTGGCCTTGCCAGCTGATGATAACCGCATGGAGCGCCGAGGACATGCCCAAACCCTTGGTGGTCAAAGATTTCCACCGGGGCCAGTCGCCCGGTAGTTGCGTCTCTAACGCAAAGACCGGGGCGTCACAATACGCGGGGGGCTTTCCGGCGCGTGGTCCGGACGGGGGTGCCCATCAACAAGGCAGGGGCCGCCAGCACGGCGACCCCCAAAGGCAGTTCACGTCAAAATTGAAGCGCGCAGGCGCCCCCAATCCCCTAGACGGCCACCCCGGCGGCATCGCGCCAGGCGGTGCCATCGCTCCACAGCGGTTTCGACAGGGTGGTATCATAGATCATCGCACCCGCCCCGACCGAAGCCGCCGAGGGCCGCGCGCCGCTGGCATGAGAGGCCGCGCGGATCGCCCCGGCCACCTCGAGCCCGCAACTGGGGGTCGCGGTTCCGATGCCCACCTTGCCATCGGCCTTGATGGTCATGCGCGCGGTGTTCGAGGTGGCGAACTGGGTGTCCAGCGCCTCGTAGTTCCAGAAATAGGCCTTGTTGGAAAAGCCGAACCAGAAACCGTCGCTGGGCCCCGATCCGCTGTTGCCGTTGGTCAGTTGCAGCGCGGCGCCCATGCTGCCGGGGCGGTGGATGTGCAGCGGGTAATTCGGCGTGCCCGTGCCAAAGCCGATGTTGCTGCTGGCCGCGTTGATCGAAAGGGCATTCGACCAGGCCGATCCGTCCGGCGAAACCTTGATTTCAAAGTTGTCCGATCCGGCGGTGCCCATCTCGGCGCGGCCGGACCAGCCGGTCTGGAACAGCAGGCTGGCGGTATCGGTCGCACCGGCCTTGTTGATCTTCAGCTGATGGCCCGCGCCGGCGTTGGTCAGCAGCGTCGCGTCCGATGCGACGGCCAGCGCGTTGGTGGCGTCATGGCTGGTGCCGATGCCGATGCCTTGCAGGTTGTCAAAGGCGCTGGGGATCAGCGGCTCCCACCCGGCGGCGCCGCGCAGGCGCATCCCGCCGCCGGTCTTGTCGGTGGCAACCCAGCCGGTCTGCGGCGTGACAAAGACCCAGGCCTCGTCGATCCAGGCGGCCAGTTCATCGGCATGGCCGTCCCAGGCCCCCGAAGGCGCGGCGCCCAGGGCCCAGATACCGCCGTCTGCGGGCACGCTGGGCGGGGTGCTGGCGTCGAATTCCTCGATGGTCAGCTGCACCAAAAGGTCCAGCCGTTCCAGCGCGGCGTTGTGGGTGACATGTTTCTGTGCCTGCGAGGGCAGCAGGTAAGGCAGGGAAAGACGGGCGGAAATGTCCATGAGGCGGCTCCTGATCTGGGTCGCGCCCAAGCATCAGGGCGAGTCCTTGACAGGGTCCAAAGGCACCGTACGGTGCCCCGCTCAGGCCTGCCCGAACCGATCCACCAACCCCCGCGCGGCATCCAGCGCGGCGCGGATGGTCACGTCCATGTCCATGTAGGCATAGGTGCCGAGGCGGCCCAGAAAGGTCACGCCCTCTTCGGCATCGGCCAGGGCCTGATAGCCCTGCAGCATGGCCATCTCGTCGACCAGCCGGATCGGGTAATAGGGAATGTCGTCGGCCCCGCAGGCGCGCGAAACCTCGCGGTACAGGACGCTGCCCTCGTGGGTTTCCCACGGCGCGAAATGCTTGTGCTCGGTGATGCGGGTCCAGGGCACGTCCGGATCGCCATAGTTCATCACCGCGCAGCCCTGCCAGTCGCCGGTGGCGGTAAAGCGTTCGAAATCCAGCGTCCGGTAGCCCAGCCGCCCCAGCCGCGCGCCGAAATAGCCATCCAGCGCCCCGGTCCAGATCAGGTGATCGCCGCGCGCCACCTGGTCGGCTCCGACCTCGGACTTCAGGTGCACATCAATATTCGGGTGATCCAGAATCGCCTGGACCATGGGGGTATAGCCGTGCTCGGGCATGCCCTGGAAATCATGGGCAAAGTAGTTGTCGTTATAGTCAAAGCGCAGCGGCAACCGCTTGAGGATCGAGGCGGGCAGGCTTGAGGGCGGCAGCCCCCACTGCTTTTCCGTGTAGCCCTTGAAAAAGGCCTGATACAGCCGCGGCCCGACAAAGCGCAGGGCCTGTTCCTCGAAATTTTGCGGGTCGGTGATGGAGCGGTCGGCCTCGTGCTCTTCGATATACTGCCGCGCCTCATCGGGGCGGAAGGTACGCCCAAAGAACTGGTTGATCGTGTGCAGCCCGATGGGCATGGCATAGACCGCGCCCTGCACGGTGGTTTTCACCTGGTGACGATAGGGGCGAAAGCGGGTGAAGGCGTTCACATAGTCCCAGACCTCGGCATCCGAGGTGTGAAAGATGTGCGGCCCGTAAAGATGCACCATGACGCCGGTGTCGGGGCACCGCTCGGTGTGGCAGTTGCCCGCCACATGGGGGCGCCCGTCATGGATGGTCACGCGGTGGCCCGCCTCGGCCAGGGTGCGCCCCGCCACGGCCCCCGAAAGCCCTGCTCCGACGATGGTGATCTGCATATGGGTCTGCCTGCCTTTTGCTGCGGCGCCACACTAGGCCCGGCCCGGATCAGAGACAACCGCGAGACTTGAAACAAAGGTTAGGGAAACTGCAAGGTTTTGCCAGATTCCCGGCCCCGGGTGTCCCGCTTGCCTCGGCATTTCTGCTCTCACCGCAACGCCTGTGGGAGGGCACCACAATGTATCTGCAATGGGACGGCCATACCGCGACAGGCGATGCGACGCTGGACGGCAACCTGCAGGCGCTTGATATCGCGGTGACGCCTTCGGGCACGTTTCTTTATGCCGGCACCGGGCTGGGCGGCGGCATCACCGCCTACGAGCTGAGCCCGAACAGCAGCCTTCCGACAGAAATCGACCGGGTCTATTTCCCCTCGTGGCTGGGCGGCGCGGCGGGCGGCACGCTGGATTACGCGGTCATTGATGGCACGCCGCAGCTGGTCTTTGGCGGCGGCGACAGCACCGGGTCGGGGACGCTTTTGGGGTATCGGCTGGGCACCAACGGCCAGATCGACTGGGTCATCCAGACCGACGGGCTGCGCGCGGGCACCTGGAACATCTCGGACATCGCCTGTTCGACCAGCGACTGGGGCGCGCTTTATATCGCCGACAGCGCCACCGGGTTGCTGCGGACCTACCTGCCGGGGGCCAACGGGCTGACCCAGTCCGGCGCGACCCATGACCTGGGCACCGCAACCGAACTTGAAATAGCCACCGTCGGCGACCAGGAAATCCTGCTGGCCACCAGCCTGCCGCGCGGCGGGCTGGTCAGCTTCAGCATCGACGGCACCACCGGCAAACTGCAAGAGGCCGATTATGCCGGCGCCGAAGAGGGGCTGGGCATCGCCACCCCCACCGCGCTTGAAACCGTGCAGGCCTTTGGTGAAACCTTCGTGATCCTGGCGGCGGCGGACACCTCGTCGCTCAGCGTGATGAAGCTGGACGCCTCGGGCGGGCTGGAACCGGTCGATCACGTGATCGACGGGCTGAACACCCGCTTTGGCGGGGTCCAGTCCCTGGCGGTGGTCGAAGCGGGCGGCCAGGTTTTCGTGCTGGCGGGCGGCGCCGACGACGGGCTGAGCCTGTTCACCCTGCTGCCCGGCGGGCAACTGCTGCACCTGCAATCGCTGCCCCATCAGCCCGGCATGGGGCTGATGAACGTCGATCAGATCGCCGCCACGGTGATCGGCGACGAAATCCGGATCTATGTCACCAGCGAAACCGATGACGGGATCAGCCAGTTTTCCGTTCCGCTGGATGACCAGGGCGCGGTCCTGCGCGACACCGGCAGCGGCGCGCTGACCCTGACCGGCACGGCGGGCGACGACCTGATCGAGGCCGGGCAAACCGGCAATGATACGCTGTACGGGCTGGGCGGCGATGACATCCTGCTGGCCGGGGCGGGCGGCGCGACGCTGTGGGGCGGCGGCGGGTCAGACCGCTTCGTCATCGCCGAAGAGGACGGCCCCCAGCGGGTGCGGATCATGGATTTCACCCCCGGGCAGGACATCATCGCCATGCCCGGCTTTCGGATGCTGCGCTCGGTCGATCAGCTGACCATCACCACCACGGCCTATGGCGCGCTGATCACCCTGCGCAACACCACGATCGAGGTGCATTCGGCCAATGGCGGCGGGCTGACCAAGGCCCAGATATTTGGCGCCGGCTTTACCTGGGCGGATCACATCATGCCCTCGCCGCCGCCGCCGGGCGAAATGGTCATCGGCAGCATCTACAACGACGTGCTGTCCGGGTCCGGGCTGAACGACACCATCATGGGCGATGACGGCGACGACAGCCTGCAGGGCGGCAGCGGGGCCGATGAAATCTGGTCCGGCCCGGGCAACGACACGATCCGCGGCGGCGAGGATGACGATACCATCGGTGCCGCGGCGGGCAACGACATGATCTGGGGTGATGGTGGCAACGACGAGATCTGGGGCGCCGACGGCCATGACATGGCCTGGGGCGGTTTCGGCAATGACACCCTGGGCGGCGGCAATGGCAATGACACGCTCTGGGGCGAGGTCGGCAATGACCTGGTCTGGGGCGGCAACCACGATGACGTTCTGTATGGCGACGACGGCAATGACACGGTGGGCGGCTTTTCCGGCAACGACCTGCTCTATGGCGGCGACGGCGACGACCAGATCTGGGGCAACACCGGGGACGACACCGGCTGGGGCGGGGATGGCAACGACACCATGGGCGGCTTTGACGGCAACGACGTCCTGAACGGCGAGGCAGGCGACGACCAGATCGGCGGCGGCAACGGCCACGACACGATTTCCGGCGCCGACGGCCATGACACGATCAACGGCGGGGCCGGCAACGATGACATCTGGGCCGGCGCCGGGGATGACCAGGTCGACGGCGGGACGGGCGATGACACGATCGGCGGCGCCTCGGGCGATGACATGCTGTGGGGCGGCGACGGCAACGATCAGGTCTGGGGCGCCGATGGCAACGACCAGGGCTGGGGCGGCTGGGGCAACGACACCCTGGGCGGCGGCAATGGCAATGACACGCTGTGGGGCGATCTGGGCGATGACCTGGTCTGGGGCGGCAACCAGGACGACGTTCTGTACGGCGGCGACGGCAATGACACCGTCGGCGGCTTTTCCGGAGACGACATTCTGTATGGCGGCGATGGCAACGACCAGGTCTGGGGCAACACCGGCAACGATCTGGGCTGGGGCGGCAACGGCAACGACACTCTTGGCGGCTATGTCGGCAACGACACCCTGAACGGCGGCAACGGCAATGACGAACTGGCCGGCGGGGCGGGCAACGACGTGCTGGTGGGCGGGGCCGGGGCCGATACCTTCATCTTCTCGGGGGTGCATGACAACGACCGCGTCCTCGATTTCGAGGACGGCGTCGACATCATCAAGATCCAGCATGGCCAGATCAGCAACTTTGCCCAGCTGGACATGGCCCAGGTCGGCGCCGACGTGGTGCTGTACCTGCCGGGCGGAGAGGTGACGCTGGTCGACACCCAGCTGTCCGAGATGACCGCGGGCGATTTCTGGTTCGCCTAGGCCCCGGCCGCGGCGCGGATCTCGGGCGCGCGGGCGGCGGCAAAGCGGATCAGCCGGCAGATCTGCGCGACCTCTTCGGAGGTTGCGGCGGCGCCTGCCGGCAGCAGCAGGACCCGCGCGCACAGCGCCTCGGTGCGGGGCAGGGCGGGGCTGTGGCCCAGGTGCGGCGGACTGCGGTGCCCCCCGGGATGGAAATAGCGCCGCGCCCAGACGTTTTCCGCCGTCAGCAGCGCCAGCAGCGCGTCCCGGTCCATGCCAAAACCCGCGGCGTCGATTTCCGTCACCAGGTAATGGTGGTTGTTCTCTTCCTCGGGGGGCGGGGATTTCAGCCGCAGACCGGGCAGGCCTTCCAGCCCCCGGGCATAGGCGCCATGAATGCGCATGGCGGCGGCGCGGCTGTCTTCGAACCCGGCAAGATTGGCCAGCCCCATGGCGGCATGCAGTTCCGACATCTTGGCATTGACCCCGGCACATTCGACCCTGTCCGGGCCGGAAAAGCCGAAATTGCGGGTCAGCCGCAGCCGGGCGGCCAGATCGGCATCGCTGGTGGTGACCAGCCCGCCTTCGCAGGCGTGAAAGGCCTTGGTGGCATGCAGGCTGAACACCTCGGCGCGGCCAAAGCCGCCCAGGCGGCGGCCCTTGTAGCGCCCGCCAAAGGCATGGGCAGCATCCAGCAGCAGCGCAATGCCGCGATCGTCGCACAGCGCCTGCAGCGCGTCGATGTCGCAAGGGCTGCCCCAGACATGGGTGGCGATGATCGCCGCGGTCCGCGTGGTCATCCGCGCGGCGCAATCGGCCGGGTCCAGCATCATGTCGGCGCCGACCTCGCAGAACACCGGGGTCAACTTTCGCAAGTGCAGCAGATGCGCGGTGGAAATGAAGGTAAAAGAGGGCAGCAGGACCTCGCCCTCGAGGCCAAGCGCATGGATCACCAGGTCCAGCGCGGCGGTGGCATTGCTGGTCAGAACGCAGTGCGGCACGTCCAGGTAGTCGCACAGCCGCCGTTCCAGTTCCTGCACCAATGGGCCGTCATTGGTGAACCAGCGCCGGTCCCAGACCTGGTCCAGCAGCGCATCAAAGACGGCGCGGTCCGGGGCCTGGGGCCGGTTGACATGGCGCGGCGCGTCGAACAGCGGCCGCGCCCCGAACAGCGCCAGATCCGACAGGTCGCAAAGCGGCTTGTCGCGGGGCGGGGGGGCAGACGGGCTGTCATCGGGCATGAGGCGGGTTCCGCAGGTTCCAGAACCCGCAGTTTGCACGTTTCACCGGATGCCTCAATCCGCACCGGGCGGAACCGCCGGGCCCGAGGCGCCGGGTGCGCGGTAGGCGGGGAAATACCCGCCCGGGGACACGCCCGCGCAAAGCGCGCGATAGCGCCGCGCATCCAGCACCTTGCCGCACAGCAGCGCGCTGCGGGTTTCATTGGCCCAGCCCATCTTGAACCGGGCCAGCCCGCCCGCGGCATCATCGCTGTTGCCGGCCACACCGCCCAGGTTGGCATGGCGCAGGCCGCGCGCCTCCAGCGCTTCGAGCGTGGTATAGATCAGCGCATGGCTGGTGTTCTGCGCATGGGCGCGCGGGCTGAGGAACATCAGGTGCAGACTGGCGGTTTCGCCATGGCAAAAGCTCAGGATGCCCCCGGCAAGGCCGGCATCGTCCCGCGCCGTGATCACCAGCCCCCCCGGCAGCGCCAGTTGCCGTTCGATCACCAGCGCGGACAGGCCCTGTATGCCGCGCACGTCGTGACGGGCGCGCGTGGTCTGGTACATCTGCCAGAACTGCGCCGCCAGCGGCAGCGCATCGGCCACGGTCTCCATCACATGGGTTTCAAGCGCGCGGCGGGTCAGGCGGCGCATCGTGCGGGGACGCTCGTGGCGCCAGTCGCGCCGCAGATCGATGACATGGTGGGTCTTGAAGGGGCGGCACAGGTCCCAGCCGCGGGTGGCCGCGCGTACCGCCTGTGTTTGGAAAGGATCGGCGACAAAGGCCAGCGACACCGCACCGGGCCGCGCCAGCCCGGGCAGATCCTGCGCCAGGGCGCCCCAGTCCGAACACATCACATAGGGGTAGGGACCGATGTAATCAAAGCTGTCGCCCGCGATCGGCCGTTCAAGCAGTTGCAGCCCGCTGGCCGGCAGGCGCAGGGGCCTGCCGAATTCGCCATAGCTTTCGCCAAAGCCCGGCAGCAGGTATCCGGTTTCGATCATGCCTCGATCACGATGTCATGGCGATACCACGCCCCCGCAATGGCCGGGTCCGGGTCGCGGAACCGGACCCGAAGCCCCAGCTCGTCGCAGATCCGCCTGACGTCGTCCTGGTGATACCAATGGGTGACCAGGTCGCGCCGGAACAGGCGGCGCAGCCGCAAGGCAAGCCCGGGCTTCAGCCTGCGGTCGAACTCGGTCCGGCGGGCGGCATTGGGCACAAAGGCAAAGACGATGACCCGGTCAGGGGTCGAGATCTGCAGCAGGCGGGTCAGCAGGGTGCGAAATTCGGCCAGCGAAAAATGTTGCAGCGCCGCATTCATCAAGATGCGGTCGAACTTGCCCTGCCCGGCCAGCTGCGGCGGGATCCGTTTCACATCCACCACCTGGTAGGTCAGGTTGGGGGCGGCGCATTCGGCACGCGCCACCGCGATCATCGCGGGGGAAAAATCGACGCCGACGGCGCGCTGCACCCCGGCGGCCAGCTGGCGGGTAAAGACGCCATTGCCGCAGCACAGGTCCAGCAGGGACGACCCCGGCCCCAGCTGCAGAACCTGGCCGAGGCTGTCCAGCATGACCGCGAACTGTTCGGACGAAATCGGCCTGCCCTGCTCGGTATGGCCGACTTGCCAGAACAGGCCCTTTTGCGCCCCGGCGGCGACACGGCGGTCGTAGTATTTTGAAACCCAGCTCATTCCACGGCTTTCGGACAAGGCGATGAGGCACGGCGCACCGAGCGACAGCGGGCGACAGGCTTGGTCCCGCGCGATGGTCTGACGACGACGCCCAAGGCGCCGCAATCCGCAAATACCTTGGGCGCTTTGCCCTTGTCCAGACTCCAATCCCGGCCATCCGCGCCCGTGCCGGCAGTTGTGCACAGGGGGCCCCGATGCTAGGTTTTGCCCGCAAACGCCCGCCCCCCAGGAGCCCCCATGAGACTAGAATTCCTGCTGTGCGGCAGCCCGACAGAGGCGTTCTTTTCCCAGATGGCGTT
>NZ_CP124618.1 GCF_029958925.1 Tropicibacter oceani | reverse complement strand
GCTGACCTGACCAAAATCGCGATAGCCCTGCCCCACCGCGTGAAAGGGCTGCGGCACCTCAAGGCAGATCACCTCGTCACTCAGGGCGCGCAGGCGGCGCAGCGTGTCCGCCGGGGCGATGGGCAGCGCAACGATGATCCGCGCCGGGCCCTGCGCGCGCAGCGCCGCAAGGCTGGCGCCCAGCGTCGCCCCGGTGGCGGCGCCATCATCGACCACCACCAGCACCTTGCCTTTCAGATCGGGGCCCTTCAGATCAGGCCGCGCCCCGTCGCCCAGCCAGGCGGCGCGGCGGCGGCGGATTTCCGGCAGCAGCGCGCGGCCCATCTTTTCGACCTGCGGCGCCGACAGCCCCGCCATCAGCGCCACCCCGGCATTGATTTCGAACATCGGCGGATCGCCCTCGACGATGGCGCCGACGGCCAGTTCCGGCTGGTCGGGCAGGCCGATCTTGCGCACCAGCACCAGATCCAGCGGCAGCCCCCGCGCCGCACAGATCGGCGCCGCCACCGGCACCCCGCCGCGCGGCAGCGCAATCACCACGGTTTGCATGGGGTCCAGCGCGGGCAAAGCCGCCTCCAGCGCCTGCCCCGCGGCCTTTCGGTCGGCAAAGGGCATGGCTCAGCCCTCGGCCTGCGCCACGTTATGCAGCACCTTCAGGAAACTGTCCGGCGTGACGGAAATGGAATCGATGCCAAAGCCCACCAGCGTGCGCGCATAGCCCGGGTCATTGCTGGGCGCCTGCCCGCAGAACCCCACCTTGACGCCCGCCTTGTGCGCTTCCTGGATCACATGTTCGATCATCCACAGCACCGACGGGTCGCTTTCGCTGAACAGATCGGCCAGCGCCTCGGAATCGCGGTCGATGCCCAGCGTCAGCTGCGTCAGATCGTTGGACCCGATGGAAAACCCGTCAAAGCGCTGCGCGAATTCCGCCGCCCGGATCACGTTCGACGGGATTTCGCACATCACATAGACCTGAAGCCCGTTTTCGCCGCGTGCCAACCCGTTGTCCGCCATCACGGCCAGCACCTTGTCGGCCTCTTCGGGGCTGCGGCAAAACGGGATCATCACGATCACATTGTCAAAGCCCATGTCCCCGCGCAGCTTGGCAATCGCGCGGCATTCCATGGCAAAGCCTTCGCGGTAGCCATCCGAATAATAGCGCGAGGCCCCGCGATACCCGATCATCGGGTTTTCCTCGTCCGGTTCGAAATCGCGGCCGCCCAGCAGATCGGCATATTCGTTGGTCTTGAAATCGCTCATCCGGATGATCACCGGGCGCGGATGCATCACGGCGGCAATCCGCGACAGCCCCAGCGCCAGCGCGTCGACGAAATACTGCCGCTTGTCGTCATAGCCTGCGGTCAGCGTCTCGATCTGCGCGCGGGCCTTCTGGTCGGTCACCTGATCGAACCGGGCCAGCGCCATGGGATGCACCTTGACCGCCGCGTTCACCACGAATTCCATCCGCGCAAGGCCGACGCCCTTGGCAGGCAGCCGCCACCAGCGCATCGCCGCCGCCGGATTGGCCATGTTCAGCATCACCTGAGTCTTCGTCTCGGGCAAATCGTCCATGCTTTGATCGCTGGTCTCGATCTGCGCCAACCCGTCATAAACCACCCCGTCCGAGCCTTCGGCGCAATTGACGGTGATGTCCTGCTGATCGTGCAGCACATGGGTGGCGTTGCCGGTGCCAACGATGGCCGGCAGACCCAGTTCGCGGCTGACAATGGCCGCGTGGGACGTGCGCCCGCCATGGTCGGTGATGATCGCCGCCGCGCGCTTCATGATCGGCACCCAATCCGGGTCGGTCGTAGGGGTCACAAGGATTGATCCATCGACAAACCGGTCGATGTCCGCCGCGCTTTCGATGAAACAGGTGCGCCCCGCCACCGCCGCCGCCCCCACGCTCAGCCCGCGCAGGATCTCGGGGCCCGGGTTCTTGACCGCATAGCTGCGCAGGGCGCCGCCCAGCTTGCGCGATTGCACCGTTTCGGGGCGGGCCTGCACGATGTACAGCTTGCGGGTCTCGCCATCGCGGGCCCATTCCATATCCATCGGCTGGCCATAGTGGTCCTCGATCACCGCCGCCATCCGCGCCAGCGCCAGGATCTCGGCGTCGTCCAGCACAAAGGCCGCGCGCTCGGCCTTTGAGGTCGGCACGTTGCGCGTTGTCCCGCCCGCGCCATACACCATCTTGATCTTCTTCTCGCCCAGCCGCTTTTCGATGATCGGCACCAGCGCGTCATTGCCCAGAAACGGCTTGTAAACCTGGAATTCATCCGGGCTGACCGCGCCCTGCACGACGTTTTCCCCCAGCCCCCAGGCCGCGTTGATCAGCACCACGTCGGGGCAGCCGGTTTCGGTGTCGATGGAAAACATCACGCCCGACCCGCCGGTATCGGCCTGCACCATCTGCTGCACCCCGATCGACAGCGCCACCTGATCGTCGCCAAAGCCCATGGTCTGCCGATAGGAAATCGCCCGGTCGGTATACAAGGACGCATAGCAGCGCCGGCAGGCCTCCAGCAAAGCCGCCTCGCCGCGCACGTTCAAAAAGGTCTCTTGCTGGCCGGCAAAGCTGGCCTCGGGCAGATCCTCGGCGGTGGCGCTGGAGCGTACCGCAACCGGCACATCCGCCACCCCCACCGTCTGACCAAGCGCGGCATACGAAGCCTTGATCGGCGCGGCCAGCGCATCGGGCCAGTCGCCCGCCAGGATCATTTCCCGGATCGCCTTGCCGGTCTGGGCCAGCGTCGCCTTGCCCGCCGCCATCTGCGCCATCGCGGCGGCAATCCGGTCGTTCAGACCATTGGCCAGCAGATAGGCGCGATAGGCATCCGCCGTGGTGGCAAAGCCCGGCGGCACCGCGATGCCGCGTTCCCCCAGCGCGCGGATCATTTCCCCAAGCGAGGCATTCTTGCCCCCCACCAGCGGCACATCGCTGCGCGCCACCTCCTTCAGGTCGATCACAAGATCCGGCATGGGGTCCTCCTCGGGTTGGGTGGCGGCACTCTAGCGCGGGTGCGGCGCGCGGCGCTTGATCGTGGTCAACCGCCCGGCCCGTCAGGCGGCGCGCACCTTTTGCCCCTCGGACTGGCGCAGCAGGGCGGCCGGCGACAGAACGATCACCGTATGCACGTTGTCGATGTCGATCACCCCGGCCTTGCGCAGCATGGTCAGACTGCGGCTGACGGTTTCCGTGGTCAGCCCCAGGAAATCGGCGATATCGGCCCGGCTCATCGGCAGATCGACCTGGCGATAGCGGCCAATGTCCGCGCCCACCCGATCCACCAGCACGCACAGGAACGACGCGACCCGCTCGGCGGCGGATTTGCGCCCAAGCATCAGGAAATGATCCTGCATCGCCGCAATCTCGCGCAGGGCCGCCTGCACCAGGTCGCGGTGCAGCTCGGGGTCGCGGCGGCCATCCTCAAGCGCGGCCAGACGGTGCGGCACCAGCTGCGCCTCGACCAGAACGTCGCAATCGGTGTGGTGCCGACCGTCCAGCGGAAAGCCCACGATATCACCGGGATAGCCAAAGGCGATGACCTGCCGGCGCCCATCCTCAAGCAGCCGGGTCAGGCGCAGAACGCCGGATTTCACCTGGTACAGATGCTTGACGCTGTCGCCCTCGAAAAACAGGTAATCCCCCGCCGCGCGGCGTGTCTGGATGGCCCGATTTGGCCTTATGCGCGGCCCGATGGAAAGGATTGGCGCGGCCGTTTCACCCGGAATCGTGACATACATCTGGCAGTCCTTTCTGTGACATCCCAGATCAGCATGGCCTTTCATTGTATTCCGAATTAGTATTCGGGAATTGTAATTTGTAACGTTTTGTATCAGCGCGCGACCTTTCAGGACACAAAACCGACAATGGCGAATACCCCGATTCTGATCATCGAGGACGATCCAAAGATCAGCACCCTGCTCCGCGAGGCCCTCGAATCCGAAGGTTTTGCAACCTGTCAGGCCAGCACCGCCCACGCGGCGATGCAGCTGCTGTCCCGATGCAACCCCGCCCTTGTGACGCTGGACATCCGTCTTGGCGAAGACAACGGGCTGGAACTGGCCCGCGCCATCCGCGCGATATCAAAGGTGCCGATCATCATGCTGTCCGGGCAGAACGACGTGATCGACCGCGTTGTCGGCCTGGAAATCGGCGCCGATGACTACATCACCAAACCCTTTCACCTGCGCGAGGTCATCGCCCGCGTGCGCAGTGTCCTGCGCCGCAGCAATCCGGAAACCGACGCGGCCGCTGTCCCTGCCCCTGCCCCGGCGGCCAGCGATGGCAGCGGGCGGTTGTCGTTTGACGGCATGACCGCCGATCTTGACCGGATGGAGCTTTATGACCGCGATGGCGCCGACTGCGGCCTGACCAGCGGCGATTTTCGCCTGCTGACGGTGTTCATCCAGCATCCGCGCCGCGCCCTGTCGCGCGATCAGTTGATGGACATGACCGGCGGCACCGAATGGAGCCCGCTTGATCGCACCATCGACAACCAGGTCGCCCGCCTGCGCAAGAAGATCGAGCGCGACCCCGGCACCCCCACCCTGATCAAGACGATCCGCGGCATCGGCTACAAGTTCACCGCCGACGTCACGCCGCAGGCCCGCAAAAAACCAGGCTAGGCCCCCTGCCCTGCCCCGCTTTGGTCAGGTCTTGCCCCGGCCTGAACCGCTTCGGGCGACCCCCGGCAGGTCAGACAGCGAAATCACCCCGCACAGCCGGTCCTTGTGGGTGACCATGAACCGGCGCCGGCCGCTTTGCCGCATCCGCTCCAGCAGTTGGGTAACGGGCATGGTTTCCGGCACGCAAAGCGCCGGGTCCAGGACGGCATAGACATCCTCGACCCGCGTTCCGGTCCAGTTTTCCCGGTCGATCCCGGCCAACAGGGCGCTGTCCACATGGCCCAGCAGCACGCCTTCCTCGACCACCGGAACAAAGGTCAGATGGTTGGGCAGCATGATCTGCCCGACCAGCGTATCCAGCAGCGCGTCGGGCGTCACCGTGATCACCTCTCGCGTCATCCGCGCCCCGACCGTGCGGCCCCGGCGCAGGCGCATCAGGCCAAAGCTGGCCGCCGCAGCCGCGGCCAACATCCCCGCCAGCCCCGCGATCTCGGGCCAGCCGTTCCCTGTCACCAGATACAGGCGCATGGCATTCAGCGGCATTCGTCCCCCCTTGGTTGCCCCCATGCTAGGGGCAAATCCGCGGGCGGCTTTTGACATTGCTCAATCGGGGCGGGCGGCGTCAGGTCGCGGGCTTGTCCAGCAGCCGTTCCAGTTCGGCCAGCACCACCTCGACCAGTTCGCGGTCGATCTGCCGCCCCTTGATCCGGATGAACCAGCCGTCCTTGTCCTGCCCGCTTTGCAGCACCGTCCCCGTCGACAGCCGTCGCGGCGGCGCAACCTTTTTCGGCCGCCCGCCCTTTTTCGGGTCCTTGCGGCGTTCGATGCCGTCCAGCGCCTCGGCGATCAGATGCGCCTCTTGTTCGGGGGTGTCGGGGCGGTGATCGGCCAGCGCCTCGCGCAGCCGTCCCTCGGCCCCGTCGCGCAGCGCCGCCGCCAGCCGCAGCCCGTCGCGTTCCTTCAGCAGGTCCGGAAAGCTCAGCATGTCGCCCAGCTCCTCAAAGATCAGCGCAAAGCTGCGGATCTTCGACCGTTTCGCCTTGGACGCCTGCGGGAACAGCGCGTTCACCGCCTCTTCGGCGTTGACAAAGGCCCCCTGCTGCGCCGCAATCACGGAAATTCTTCCGCGTTCATAATGGCTTAGGCTGGCGCGTATCTCGTTTTCCTCGATCATCGCGGCAAAGGTGCCGCCCATAGCCTGCGGATCGCGGATCACCGCCTTGATGGTGCCGAACAATTCGCCCTGCGTCAGCTCGTTCAGCGCCTGCATCGCCATCAACCGCCGATAGCCCGACAACAGCCCATAGGGAAATTCCCCGTCCTCGGGCGTCTCGAACACCTCGATCGGCAGGCGCAAACCGCCCTTGGCGATCGAGCTTTTCAGCTCTTCCATCGCCTCGACGTCCAGCACCACCCGGTCGCGCACCAGCGCATCGGGGCGGATCTGCGACAAGGGCAGTTCCAGCATGACCAGCCCCTTGCCCTGCGCCTCGCGCAGCCGCTGCGCATCGGCCTTGTCGCGGGCCTCGGCGGCGCGGTCCTCGGGGCTGCGCGGATCACGGTGCCCGGCGCTGTCGGCGGCGACCTGCGCGATCGGCGCGCTCATCGGTCCGCGCACCGCGTCGCGGGTGATTTCCGCCTCGATCCGGCTCAGATCATCGGCCGAGGGGGCCTCCAGTTTACGCCGTTTCGCCATCACTCATCCCCCTTCTGTGCCATCTGCAAATCGCGCCACCATGTGCCCAGGATCACCTCTTTGACCTCGGCCCAGGTGCGGTCGAACGTCTCGCGGCCGCGCACATAGGTGTCGCGGTTGAAGTCGCGGTAATCCGTCTCGTAGATGCCTGACACCTGTTCCCCTGCCTGCCCGACCATCGCCGTCACTTCCTGTCGGTAGGTCGTCATGAAGTCGCCGAAATAGGCCTGAATGACATTGGCCAGATCCGTCTGCTGCCCGGCGTCAAAGCGCGTGACCAGCGCCCGCACCGCATCCCATTCAAACCGCATTTCGGGCAGCCCGTCGGCCCGCCGCGCGCGGTTTTCGCCCTCTTCGATACTGGCAAAGGTCGAATAGATCATGTCGAAAAACCGCCCCGTACTGTCGAACTCCAAAAACGATGCCCCCAAAGGCACCAGCAGAATATCCGCCGCCGACAGCGCGTTGATCGTCAGATACCCCAGCGCCGGCGGCGTATCGAGCAGGATGATATCGTAGTCATCCAGCATCCCGCCCTCGTCCATGGCATTCAGCAGCGAATCCCACAGCGGCCATCCCCGCGCCTGCATCCGCCAGACCGGCACCTGGAATTCGGCCCAGTACAGGTTCAGCTGCGCGCCGATCAGATCGATGTTCGGCCAATGGGTTTTCTGCACCAGGTTTCGCGGCGAAACCTCTAACGCAGCGGTCAGTGTCTCATCGAATTGGTAAGGAATTTGTGCTGCCGCCTCGCGCACCCGATTTTCCGCCTGCAGATGTTTGGCGTAATCGCGCGCCAGCATCGGGAACACCGTCTGCCATTCGTCCTCGACCTTGCCGCCCATGATCGAGGTCATCGACCCCTGGCTGTCCAGATCGACCACCAGCACCTTGTACCCGTCCAGCGCCGCGCTCATCGCCAGATGCGCGCAGGTCGACGTCTTGCCGACCCCGCCCTTGAAGTTCGCCACCGCCACCACCTTGGCCGGCAGCCCCTCGGGGCGCCAGGGGGTGTATTCGCGGCCCTTGGCGCCCTCCTTGGAAAAATGTTCGCGCAGGCGCATCACCTCGTCCAGGGTGAACCATTTCGACCCTCCTTCGCCTTCGCCTTGCGGCAGGTCGGGGTTCTGGCGCAGCACGCGGCGCAGATGCGCGCTGTTGACCGGGATCAGGTATTTGCAGACCTCCCATGTCGAAAACCGCCGCAGCCGCTTGGCCCCGTCGGGGGCATAGCCGCGCCGCGCCAGGTCATCGCGCCCGCGCGTGGCAAAGGCCGCCGCCTTGGCAAAGCGCGCGGTGTCGATCGGATCGGCCAGCTTGGCCGCCGCCTGCGCCGGGTCGATGTTGAAATACGGGGGAAGATCCGCCTTGCCGGTGGGTCCGGGTTTCTGTGCCATGGTGCCTCGTCATGTTCGCTGTTTGCCGCGATATCGCGTAAACTATGGCACATGAACGGGCGGCAGGGAATCCAAACCTGTCGTATCAGACCCTATTAAAGCACATTCACATCCGGCACAGCAGATGTTTTAGATCTTTGTATGAATTTTAAGAATCTTTACGCTCTGATTTTCCCTGACATCTTGGGCAGTTACGCCCCCGGGGGTGCCCGTTTGCAGGGGCTTGGGGTCCCGTTCACGGGGGCAAGGGTACCCATTTGCAGGACCAGGGGCACCGATTCGCAGGGCAATGGCCCGAAAACGACTCGGGGCAGGGCGTTTCGCCCCTGTTAGAGCCTGTATCCCGCGAATCGGCCCGCCCTCTGTCTGGCCCGATCCCGTAAACGGGTTCCTTAACGCCGCGCCCGATCCGTTCAGGTACCCTTATACAGGATGTGCCAAAGGTGCCAGCCGCGCCCTTGTCAGCGGATACCTTTTGCCCGACAATACCCGCAACCCGGGGCAGGCTGTCCGAGTCGCGATCCAGGGGCAAGAGGCAAGGCCGGGCCATCCCGGCGAAAGGGCAACCATGGACGATATCCCAAGGGATCAGCTTAGCGGCCCCCTGCGGCGCGGGGCGGTCAAGAAACACGTCGCGGCGATTCACGTCTCGGGCAAACTGACACTGTTGCAGCGCAAACTGTCGAATGTGCTGCTGCTGAACGCCTATGACACGCTGACCTCGCAAAGCCGCCACCAGATCGACGCGCGCACCCTGTGCCTGATGATCGGTTACAACTCGAACGACATGGACACGCTGAAACAGTCTCTGCGCGGCCTGGCCGAAACCGTGGCGGAATGGGACATGCTGGACGAAAAGGGCCAGCAGGAATGGGGCGTCTCGGCGCTTTTGTCCTACGCCAAGCTGTCGGGCGGGGTCTGCGAATACGCCTATTCCCCGGCGCTGGCCGAAAAGATGCACGACCCAAAGGTGTTCGCGCTGATCAACCTGAACATTCAGCGGCGGTTTACCTCGGGCCATGCGCTCGCCCTGTATGAAAATTGTTATCGCTTTGTGCGGACCGGATCGACGGGGTGGTGGAGCCTTGATCTGTTCCGCCGTCTGATGGGCGTCGCCGACAGCCCCTATTACGAGGTGTACAAGCACCTGAACGCCAAGATCATCAAACCGGCGGTGGCCGAGGTCAACAAGACCTCGAACATCGTGGTCACCCCCGAGGTCCGCAAGATGGGGCGCGCGGTGACCGACATCCGGTTTCGCATCGCCGAAAACCCCCAGCTGGCGATTCTCGATCTCGATGACGGCGAAGGTCTAAGAAAAAGTGACGTCTACGCCCGGCTTCTGGCGCTGGGGGTCAGCGACCGTCTGGCCCGGCAATGGATCGCCGAACACGGCGAAGACCACGTGCGCGGCAAGCTGGATTACGTGGCGGGGCAGGGCGGGGTCAAGAATGCCGTGGGCTACCTGACCGCCGCGTTAAAGGAAGATTACGGCACCGGAGGTTTCGCCGCGAAACCTGCAACACCCAGCACCCCCCGCGCCAAACGGCTGGCCCGGATCCGCGATCTGGCCGCCGCCCGAAAACCCACCCAAAGGGACGCGGACAAGCGGCTTTTCATGGCGCGTCTGTCGGGCAGTGCCCGCGAGGATTTCGAGCGGCACGGCTGGATGTCCGCCCTGAACGCCGAGGCCATCGTGCGCTTTTGGGAGGAGCTTTCGCCCGGGGCCTTTGACGGTCTGGACCAGCCCTGAGCTAGCTTTTGCGGCGGATCGTCAGGCAGGCGCGCAGGCCGCTGGCGGTGTCCTCGAACCCCAGTTCGCCACCATGCAGGGCGGCAATGGTCACGACAATCGACAGCCCCAGCCCATGCCCGTCGACAAAGGCGCTGTTGTCGCCGCGCTGGTAGGGGCCGACAAGGGCGGCGATCTGGGCGGCGGTCGTTTCGGCGCCTTCGTCCTCGACCACGATGGTGGCGAAATCGCTGTCGGCGCGCAGCCCGACCCGCGCCCGGCGGCCGTATTTCAGGGCGTTGTCGACCAGGTTGGTCATCGCCCGTTCCAGCGCCACGGGGCGGCCCGAAACGATCACCGGGCGGTCGGGGGCCAGCAGGCTGCGGCCCTGGCGCGACATGAAGACAGACCGCCCGCCCGTCACCACCACGTCGCGCGGCGGGATCAGCGACACCGGTTTTCCGATGTCCTGGTAATCGGCGACCACGGTTTCCACCAGCGAGTTCAGCGACAGCACGCGGGGCGGTTCGGCGTTCATTTCGACGCGGGTATAGGTCAGCACGCTTTCGATGATTCCGGTCATCCGGTCGATATCGGTTTCCAGCTTTTCGCGCAGGGCGGCATCGGGGATCAGGGCGGCGCGCAGGCGCAGCCGGGTGGCGGGGGTGCCCAGATCGTGGCTGACGCTGGACAGCACGGCGGCGCGGTTGGCCAGCTGCCGCTGCTCGGCCTGAAGGAAGGTGTTGACCGAGGCGACGATCTCGCGCAGCTCGGCCGGGCCGGTCGCCTCGTAGGATTGGGGGCCGCCCAGGGTGCGGCGGCGCAGGGCGCGGGAAAACACGTCAAAGGCCTGGGTCGTGTTGCCGATATGGGTCAGCAGCGCCGCCAGCGTCAGCAAGGCCAGAAGCACCGCCAAAAGCCGCAGATCACGCGGGGCGGCCCCGCAGCCCCATAGCGCCAGACCATCCACCCGCTGCCAATCGCCGGTGCCGAAACGGGCATAGAGGATGGGGTCGCTGCAATAGGTGGCAAACAGCCGGGTCAGCGCCGCCAGCTGCGCAGGGGCCGAGGAAAAGGACTGGGGCCCAAGGTCGGCGACGGGATAGCGCAGGGCGTCCGACACGACGCCGATCTGCAACCCGCCATCGGCGCCGCGCAGCGACAGGGTGGTGACATAGGCGGGCAGGGGGCTGCCGGTCAGCCGTTCGAAATTGCCCGCCGTGGCCAGCGCCGCCTGAGCCGGGGGCAGGGGGGTGATCTGGATCAGGGGGCCGGGGTCCGATCCGCTGCGCAGCGCGTCATAAAGCGTCAGCCCGGCGGCATGGGCGGCGGCGCGGTGGTCGTCCCAGGCGCGGGCAGAGTGCAGCCAGAGCGCGGCGCACCCCATGCCCACCGCCATGGCCAGAACCACCCAAAGCGTCGCAAGGCTGCGCAGCCCCAGCCCGCCAGCCATCACGCGTCGGTCGCCGTGACGTCGACGGCAAAGACATAGCCGACGCCGCGTTCGGTGCGGATCATCTCGGGCGTCTTTGGGTCGGCTTCGATCTTGGAGCGCAGACGTCCTACCAGAACGTCAATGGCGCGGCCGGTGGCATCGGGTTTGTCATGGTCGCCCGTCACATCCAGCGCCAGGGCGATTTCTTCGCGGGTCAGGGGAATGTGCGGATTGGCCAGAAGCACCTTGAGCAACCCGGTTTCGCGGCGCGACAGGGACACCAGGTAACCCTGCGGAGAGCGCACTTCGTCCTGTTTGCCGTCATAGACCCAACCGCCAAAGGCAAAGGTCTGGATGCGGCGGCGATAGGTCAGAGAAGATGACCTTTTGGCGCGGGACAGCACCGCGCGCACCCGCGCCATCATCAACCCGGGGTTGAAGGGTTTGGCGATATAGTCGTCGGCGCCCACCTCGTAACCGGCCATGCGCTGGTGATCGGCGGACAGGGCCGACACCATGATGATCGGCACATCCTGATCGCGGCGCAGGCTGCGGCAGATGTCCAACCCGTTTTCGTCGCCGAGCATCACGTCCAGCAGGATCAGGTCGATCCGCCCGCCCGACAGGTGCTGGCGCACGTCGGTTTCCGAGGCGGCGGGCAGGGCGATACAGGCGTTGCGGCGCAGGAATTCGCACATCATCTGGCGCATGTCCGGATCGTCGTCGACGACCAGTATTCGGGGAATCGCCATGGGGCCGGGTCCTTGCGATGGGGCAGAGCGGTGCCCCGAGTATGTAACAAACGGCTACAGAATCGAGGCCTGTGTAACAGGGTGTAACGGAAGCGCGCAAAATCTTGCTGCGCTGGGGTGAAAGCCGCCATGACGTGATTGCATGGATCGGGGGCGATCCGCCACAACTACCCCACGACGTGCCGAGAGGGGCACAGATCTTGGGAGGACTACAAATGATGAAATCCGTTCTTATGGGCGCGGTTGGCGCCACCGCTTTGGCCGCTTCGGCCGCTTATGCCGAGCCGAAGGCAGAGGTTCTGCACTGGTGGACGTCGGGCGGTGAGGCCAAGTCGGTCGCCGTTCTGCAAGAGGAATTCGCCGCCAAGGGTGGCATGTGGACCGACATGCCGGTCGCGGGCGGTGGCGGTGATGCCGCGATGACCGCGCTGCGCGCCCGCGTGCTGTCGGGCAACGCCCCGACCGCCGTTCAGCTGAAGGGCCCGGCCATTCAGGAATGGTACGAAGAAGGCGTGTTGGCCGACATTTCCGCCGTTGCCGAAGCGCAGGGCTGGGCCGATGTCCTGCCCGCCTCGATCGCCGGTCACATGAAGTGCGAGGGCACCTGGTGCGCCGCGCCGGTGAACGTGCACCGCGTTGACTGGATCTGGGCAAACGCCGACGTTCTGGAAGCCAACGGCATCGCGATGCCGACCACCTGGGACGAATTCAACGCCGCCGCAGAAAAGCTGCAGGCCGCAGGGTTCATCCCGCTGGCGCATGGCGGCCAGTCCTGGCAGGACGCCACCGTGTTCGAAGCCGTTGCCCTGGGCATCCTGGGCGCCGAAGATTTCCGCAAGGCCTTTGTCGATCTCGACATGGATGTGCTGAAGTCGGACAAGATGAAGGCGGTTTTCGACCAGATGCGCACGATGCGTGGTTTCGTCGACGCCAACTTTTCCGGTCGTGACTGGAACCTGGCGACCGCGATGGTCATGAACGGCGAAGCGGCGTTCCAGATCATGGGTGACTGGGCCAAGGGCGAATTCATGGCGGCCGGCAAGGTCCCGGGCGAGGATTTCCTGTGCGCTTCGGTTCCGGGTGACGGTTTCCTGTACAACGTCGACAGCTTTGCCATGTTCGACGTCGATGGCGACGACAACAAGGCCGGTCAGGCCCTGCTGGCCGAGCTGATCGTCGGGCAGAACTTTCAGAAGGTGTTCAACCTGAACAAAGGGTCGATCCCCGCGCGCACCGACGTGGCGCTGGACGAGTTCGACAGCTGTGCCCACCTGTCCGCCAAGGACATGGCCGAAAGCTCGGCCAATGGGTCGCTGCTGCCCAGCTATGCCCACGGCATGGCGCTGCGCGGCGCGCAGTCCGGGGCGATCACCGATGTGGTGACCGCGCATTTCAACTCGGACATGTCGTCGGATGAGGCTGTGCAGATGCTGGCCGACGCCGTCGCCAACAGCATGTAAATGCACTGTCCTGCCCCCGTGCCTGCGCGGCATGGGGGCAGTGACGCGAAAGGAAGTGAAGCTATGACCAAGTGGCTGGAAGAAAACACGCCGAAACTGGTTCTTGCGCCTTCGTTCATCGCGGTTCTGGTCTTTGTCTACGGCTTCATCGCCTGGACGGCCTGGGTGTCGCTGACACGCTCGCGCCTGTTGCCGAAATACGAGATCGAAGGGTTTATCCAGTACGAACGGCTGTTTGCCTCGCCGCGCTGGGATACGGCGCTGAGCAACCTGTTCGTCTTTGGCATCCTGTTCATCGTGATCGCCATGGTGCTGGGGCTGGTGCTGGCGATCCTGCTGGATCAGAACATCCGCACCGAAGGCGCGATCCGCACCATCTATCTGTACCCCATGGCGCTGTCGATGATCGTCACCGGCACGGCCTGGAAATGGATCCTGAACCCCGGACTGGGGATCGAGGCCATGGTGCGCGGATGGGGGTTTGAAAACTTTACCTTTGACTGGCTGGTGAACCCGGACATGGCGATCTACACCATCGTGATCGCGGCCATCTGGCAAAGCTCGGGCTTTGTGATGGCGCTGTTCCTGGCGGGGCTGCGGTCGGTCGATACCGAGATCATCAAGGCCGCGCAGGTCGACGGCATTCCGACCTGGCGCGTCTATACCGCGATCATCATTCCGTCGATGGCTCCGATCTTCCTGAGCGCCTTTATCGTGCTGTCGCACCTGGCAATCAAAAGCTTTGACCTGGTCATCGCGCTGACCGGGGGCGGGCCCGGCTATGCCACCGATCTGCCGGCGACCTACATGTATGCCATGGCCTTTTCGCGGGGCGATATCGGGCAGGCGGCCAGTTCGGCCATGATCATGATGCTGGTCGTCTTCACCATCGTCGTTCCCTACCTGTACTCCGAGCTGAGGTCCAAAGATGACTGATTTCACCATGACCCCGGCCCGCACCCAAAGCCAGGGTGGCAAGATCGCCCTGCGCTGGCTGCTGTACATCCTGCTGGGCAGCTTTGCCCTGTTCTACCTGATGCCGCTGTTCGTGATGGTCACCACATCGCTGAAAAGCCTGGAAGAGATCCGCACCGGCGACCTGGTGGCGCTGCCGCGCGAGGTGACCTTTGACGCCTGGCGCAGCGCCTGGTCGGGGGCCTGTACCGGCGTGCAATGCGAAGGCGTGCGGCCGTATTTCTGGAACTCGGTTCTGATCGCCATTCCGGCGGTGGCGATTTCGACCCTGCTGGGCGCGATGAACGGCTATGTCGTGGCGCAGTGGCAGTTTCGCGGCGCCAACATCATCTTTTCGCTGATGCTGTTCGGCTGCTTCATCCCGTTTCAGGTGGTGCTGCTGCCGATGGCGCGGGTGCTGGGGATGATGGGGATCGCGGGGACCATCCCGGGGCTGATCTTTGTCCATGTCATCTATGGGCTGGGCTTCACCACGCTGTTTTTCCGCAACTACTATGTGTCGATCCCGGCCGAGCTGACAAAGGCGGCCAAGGTCGATGGTGCGGGGTTCTTCCGGATCTTCTGGTCGATCTTCCTGCCGCTGTCGCTGCCGATCATCGTGGTCACGGTCATCTGGCAGTTCACCCAGATCTGGAACGACTTTCTGTTCGGGGTGTCCTTTAGCCAGGCGGGCACGCAGCCCGTGACCGTTGCCCTGAACAACATCGTCAATTCGACCACCGGCGTCAAAGAATACAACGTCGACATGGCCGCCGCGATCATCGCCGCCCTGCCGACGCTGCTGGTCTATGTCGTCGCCGGCAAATATTTCATCCGCGGTCTGACCGCCGGATCCGTGAAAGGATAATCCCAATGGCTCCGATCCTTGAAATCAAGAACCTGTACAAGAACTATGGAACGACCGAGATCCTGAAGGACATCAACGTGGCGATCGAGCCGGGCGATTTCCTGGTGCTGGTCGGCCCGTCGGGCTGTGGCAAATCCACCCTTTTGAACTGTATCGCGGGGCTGGAACCGATCACCGGGGGCGAATTGCGGATCGGCGGTCAGGACATGACCAAGGTCAGCCCCAAGGACCGCGACATCGCCATGGTGTTCCAGTCCTACGCCCTGTACCCGACGATGACGGTGGCCAGGAACATCACCTTTGGCATGAAGGTGCGCGGCGTCGATCAGGCCACGCAGGACCAGAAGCTGGCGCATGTGGCGGCGCAATTGCAGATCGAACCGCTGCTGAACCGCAAGCCGGGGCAGTTGTCGGGCGGCCAGCGCCAGCGCGTCGCCATGGGCCGCGCCCTGGTGCGCGACCCCAAGCTGTTCCTGTTCGACGAACCGCTGTCCAACCTTGACGCGAAACTGCGCGTCGAGATGCGGACCGAGATCAAGGCTCTGCATCACAAGCTGGGCGCAACCATGGTGTACGTCACCCATGACCAGATCGAGGCGATGACCCTGGCGACCAAGATCGTGGTGATGAAGGGCGGGGTGATCCAGCAGATCGGCACGCCGTCGGAAATCTACAACCGTCCGGCCAACCTGTTCGTGGCCGATTTCATGGGCAGTCCGGCGATGAACCTGATCCCCGCCAAGGCGCGCGCCGGCAGCGATGGCACCCGGATCGAGATCACCCGCAGCGACGGCGCGCCCATCGTGCTGAAGGATGCCAACAACCGCAACCTGCCCGAAGACGTGATCCTGGGCGTGCGCCCCGAGGATATCGCCGACGCCACCCTGCGCGGCGCCGAGGCCGCGCAAGAGGCCGAATGCCTGATCGACATGGTCGAACCGGCGGGGGCCGATACCTTTGCGGTGATGAAGCTGGGCGGCAAGCATGTCACCGCGCGGCTGCATTCGGAAACCACCGCCAAACCGGGCGAGGCAAAGACCCTGGCCTTTGATCTGGGCAAGGTGTCGTATTTTGCCCCGGAAACCGGGCTGCGGCTGAACTGACGGTGTGATGCCGGGGGCCGCGCCGGGGATATCGGCGCGGTCTTGCCAAAGTGGCGAACCACCCAAGGTTGCAGGATTCTTTTTCATTGCGCGAAAAAGGCGACTCACCGTAGAGTTGTGCTTATTGTACTGAAAAGGAGTTTTCCAGAATGTCACAGTTTTCCAGTGGTAGTACGGGTGCAACCGGGTCTGTTGGCGATGGTGCCCAGACCGAAGCCCAGATCGAAGCGCAGATCGAAACCGATGCCCGCATCGTCAGCCCCCGGTTGACGTCGATGGCGCGGACCGTGGCCCTGGCCGGGTCGTCGCCGATCGAAGTGCAGGCCAAGTTCCTCAAGGGGTTGATCGACAACCCGAGCGAGGCGCGCAAATTCATGGAATCGCCCAAGGGCTATTCGGTCGAACACGGCGTTCTGCTGTCGCCCGAGCTGGTCAAGACGGCCACCGATGCGCTGCTGTTCGACGTCAATGTCGATGCGTCCAAGTTGGGCAAGCTGGGGGCGGCGGCGACGCGCGACATCCTTGATCTGCGGATCAACAATTCGCTTGCCGCCGTGCCTGCCGCCGTCGTGGCCGGGGCTGCCGTGGTGGCCGCCGCTGCCGCGGTGGTCGAGGCGGTGGTGACCGTTGTGCGCACCAGCAAGGTCACCGACCTGCTTGCGCTCAAGGGGCTGGGGCCCAATGGCATCCGCATGCCGGGTGGCGATTTCGGCGGCGGTTTCCGCTACTAGGGCCTTCCCGATTCAAGTGACAGCGCCTCCCCGCCGTTAAAGGCGGGGGGCAGTTTGGGTATTTGAACCGGCGGAGTGCCTTATCATGCAAATTCAAACCGATGCGGCGGCCTTCGAGGCCACCGTACAAAGACTTGCTGTCCTGCGGGACATGCCGATTTTCTATTCCGGGCTGGTGGTGGAAAACACCACGCGCTGCAACGCCAAATGCGCCATGTGTTACCAGGCGGCGGGGCCGAAAGGGTCGGACACCTGGGGCAAACAGGCGCTGAGCACCGACGAGTTGGTGCAATTGGTGCGCGACGCGATCCAGATCGAAACCCTGTATCCGCGCTTTCACCTGTCGGGCGGAGAGGCGTTCATCAACGTCGACAGCTGCCTTGAGGTGTTCCGCGCGGCGCGCGACGTGGGCTTTCTGGACATCACCACCACGACCAACGCCTATTGGGCCAAGCGCCCCGAACGCGCCGTGCAGGTCTGCCGGGCGCTGCGCGAGGCGGGCGTGACCAGCATGGAGATCAGCTGGGATTACTGGCACAGCCCCTACATCACCCCCGAGGCGGTCAGCAACGCGCTGGAGATCACCGCCGCGCATGACATCGAAACCAACCTGCGCATCCTGTGCACCAAATCGCACCCCTATTCCGAAGCGCTGGACATGCTGCGCCCCGATGCGCTGGCGGCGGCCTCGCGCATTTCGGGGGGGCCGGTGTTTGCCACCGGGCGGGCGGCGACGGAAATCGACGCGGGCGATTTTCACCGGCAGAACGACATTTCCGGCAATTGCCACAGCGTGCTGAACCTGACGGTGAACGCCAAGGGCAATGTCTTTCCCTGCTGCGCCGGGCTGGACCAGACGGATTATGTCTTTGGCAATGTGCGCGACGCGCCGATCAGCCAGATCGCGCAAAGCCTGAATGCCTCGCCTCTGGTGCGCACGATCGTGTTTTCCGGGGTCGCCGCGCTGGCCCCGATGATCGAGGAAATGGGCGTCGCCGTGGGCGAGGAATACAACGGCATCTGCCATATGTGCTGGTCGATCTTTTCCAATCCCGACCGGGTTGCCGCGCTTGAGGCCTATTTCGAGCGGGCCGCCAGCCGGGCGCTGGAAACCGCGCTGGAACAGCTGATGGAAGGGGCGGTACAATGAACCAGCATGTTGCCATGCCGCACGCCGGCCCCGAGGATTTCGGCAAGGGCCAGTTGCCGCCCGCCTTCTGGCTGCGCTCGGCCGCCCTGTTCGTCACCGAAGACCGAAGGACCGGGGCCTATGTGCCCTCGGTCGATCGGATCGGCGATTGGCTGGGGCGGTTCGATGCCTGGTACAAGGACACCATCGGGATCGAGAACACAGACCGGCTGCACCTGATGTATCACCGCGACATCAGCCTGGTGGGCGACCGCTTTCTGGACCATGTGCCGGAACTGGCGCGGCTGGCCGAGATCGCCTCCGGGCTGGGCGTCGGCTTTTCCGTGACGGTGCCGCTGGACGAGGCGCTGCAGGACCCGCAGGCGATGCGGGCGCTGATCGGCTGCCGGGCGGTCAGCACGCTGGGCGTGTCGATCGACTCCGATCTGCAGACCCCGGACGCGGCCCTGCTGGCCAGCATCCTGACCGGGATCGTCGCGGCCAAGGGCCACCTGGCCTTTATCGGGGATTACGACGCGATTGCGCGGCTGGGGCTGCTGGACATTCCCGGCGTCGACAGCGCGCAGATCACCATTCACCCCAAGTCGCGCGGCGCGCATCTGCACAGCCCCGACATGCCCGTGGCGCCCTGCTTTTCGCGGCTGAGGATCTATGGCGATGTCGATGGCAGTCTGTACCCCTGCCTTGGGCTGGTCGGGGTGCCGGGCATGGCGCTTGGCCATCTGGATCAGCCGATCGAGGACACGGTGCTGGGCGGCGCGGCCTATCCGCTGCGGATCGACGATCTGGCGCGGCGCGGTCCGGCGCTGACCGGCGCGCCGCCGCAGGATCGGCTGACCGGCCTGCCGCTGGTGTGCGAACATCACCGCCGCGCGCTGCTGGCCGTGGCGGGCGATGACGCCGGGGGCCAGGGATGACGGCCGCGCCGCCCCCGGGGCCGGACTGGCCCGCGCTGCTGCGCGATTTCTACGGCTTGCCGCCGGGCACACGGTTCACCGCGCCCGGTCCGGGGCGGCACGTGCTGTTGCAGGTGACACCGCCCGAAGGCCGCGCGCTGTTCTTCAAGGGCCGCGCCGAGGCGGCCGAGGATGCAGGCGCCGGGCTGGCCGGTCTGGCGTTTCAGGACCACGTGGCGCGCCACGGCGGGCCCGCGCCGGGGGTGCAGCGAGGCAGGGGGGGCGCGCTGATGCTTTGCGGCGGGCAGGGCGCGCAGGGGGCGCTGCACGACTGCCTGACGGGGCGCCCCGCCACCACCGACCCCGCCGATGCCGAGGCCTTGGGGCAAGCGCTGGCGCGCATCCATGCCCTGGGCGATGGTTGGAGCGGGGCGGCGGATTTGCCCTGCGCCACGCGCGCCACGCTGGTCGATCTGCCCGCCGCGCGGATTCGCGGCGCGCTGGATGTCGGCTTTGACCCCGAATTGCGCGGGCTGATCGCGGCGCTAGGCGACTGGATCGACGGCCTGCCGCGCGGGCGCGGCGTCTTTGGTCCCTGCCACGGCGACAGCCATTATGAAAACGCCGCCTGCGACGGCTTTGGCGCGCTGTGCTTTTACGATTTCGAACATGCGGTGCGGGGCTGGCGGGCCTTTGATCTGGCCAGTTTCATCTGGGGCTGTTTCCGGCAGGAGCGCGGGGCGCAGACCTGGAATGCCTTTATGCAGGGCTATGGCGCGCAACGCCCGCTGAGCGAGGCCGAGGCGACCTGGATCAGGCCGTTTCTGGTGGTGCGGCAGCTGTGGTGGCTGGGCTTCAACGCCGGGGCCGAAGGGCCGCTGTCGGACAAGATGCAGGCGCGGCTGACGCAGGGCCTGGGCTTTGTCACGCATCTGGCCGATCAGGTCGGCGCGCGCGAGGCCATGGCCCGCCCCGGGTGCCCGGCATGACCCGGGTCCTGCGGATCAGCGACGCGGGCTATTCGGTCTGCCCGGACTGCGGGCGGCACGTGCTGCTGCGCGATCAGGTCGAAGACACGCGCTGCCCGTTTTGCGGCGCGGGCATTCTGGACCGCGCCACGGGGCCGGCCGCCGGAACGCTGGCGCATCTGGCACGCCTTCCGGGGCGGGCCGGGGTGATGTGCCGCGCGCTGCTGGCGGCGGGCGGCGGGGCGGGCGAAGGCGCGCGGGCGGTGCCCCGCGATGCGGCGCTGGACGGCGATCCGGCCCGGTTCCCGCGCAACCTGGATGGCGACGACCGGGCCAGCCCGCGGCACGTGGTCTGGGAACTGACGCTGGCCTGCGATCTGAAATGCCTGCACTGCGGGTCGCGCGCCGGGGCGCGGCGGCGCGACGAACTGGACACCGCGCAATGTCTGGACCTGGTGCACGAGATGGCCGACATGGGCATCCGCGAGGTCACCTTGATCGGCGGCGAGGCCTATATGCGCCGCGACTGGGCGCAGATCGCCGCCGCCATCACCCGCGCCGGGATGGGCTGCAGCATGACCACCGGCGCGCGCAGTTTCGACGCGCGCCGCCTGGCGCAGGCGGTGGATGCGGGCATCGCGGTGATCGGCGTGTCGATCGACGGGCTTGAGGCGACGCATGACGCGCTGCGCGGCGTGCCGGGGTCCTGGCGGATGGCGGTCGAGGCGTCAGAGCGCATCGCCGCCAGCCCGATCCGGCTGGCCACCAACACCCAGATCAACGCGCTGTCGGCGCCCGAACTGGCGGGGGTGGCGCGGCTGATGGCAGAGGTCGGCTCGGCCTCGTGGCAGGTGCAGCTGACGGTGGCCATGGGGCAGGCGGCCGACCGGCCCGACCTGCTGCTGCAACCGGACGATCTGCTTGAGATCTTTCCTTTGCTGGTCTGGACGCGCGAGACGATCCTTGACCCTGCGGGCATCGCCTTGGTCATGGGCAACAACATCGGTTATTTCAGCCCCTTTGAGCCGGCCCTGCGCTATGGCGGCGATATCGGGGTGCATTGGTCGGGCTGCAGCGCCGGCGCCCAGGTTCTGGGGATCGAGGCGGATGGCACGGTCAAGGGCTGCCCGTCGCTGGCGACACAGGATTTCAGCGCCGGGCGGGCCGGGCGGCAGGCGCTGGCCCGGATCGTGGCCGAAGCCCCCGAGATCACCCGCTTTGCGCAGCGCGGGGCGGGCGATCTGACCGGGTATTGCGCCGATTGCCCCTATGCGCAGATCTGCCGCGCGGGCTGTTCGTGGACCGCGCACAGCCTGATGGGGCGCACCGGGGACAACCCCTATTGCATCCACCGCGCGCTGGACCGCGATGCGCTGGGGCTGCGCGAGACGCTGGTGAAACTGGCCGAGGCGCCGGGCCTGCCCTTTGACACCGGGCGCTTTGCGCTGCGCAAGACGGCGGCGCGGGCGGCGGATCGGCGGCCCGGGGTGCTGGGGGTGCCGCTGGCGCAGGTCATCGCGGCCGATGCCTTTGGCGGCGGTCTGCAGGGCGCGGATCGGCTGCAAACCTGTCTGTCACCGTCCCGGCGCGCCGCGCCCGTGGACAGCAAAAGGAGACTGCATCATGGCAAGGAAACCTGACCCTGACGGCGGCACCGGCAAGGCCGGGCCCGGGCCGAAATCGAAACCAAAGCCCGCGCCGGACGCCGGACCCAAGGCCAAGGCCAAGGCGAAACCAAAGGCGAAACCGAAACCCCGGGCGACACCCGCCGCCCCGGCCGCCCATGCCAGCGCCGCGGCGCCCGAAACCGGCCCGGCCCAGCCGCTGGCCGCGCCGGGGCGGGTGTCGGGCAAGGCGGCGATCCTTGGCTCGGACAGGGCCGAGGGTGGGCTGATCCGGTTGCCGCAGATCCCGCCGCCCGAGGCGCGCAGCGCCATGACCCGGGCGCTGGAAACCGCGCAATCGCCGCTGCGGCGGGCGATCCTGCCGGATCTGCCGCCGGTGCCGCACGATCACAGCCAATGCACCGTGCGCGAGGCGACCCATGCGCCGCAGGCCGACCAACTGGCGCGGGACGTGCGCTTTGCCCGGTTGCCAGACGATGCCGCCGCGCCGCTGGAAATGCGCCGCCCCGATACCACCCGGCGGATGCTGGAAATCGTGCTGGGGCAGGACGACCGCACACAGGTCACGCCGACGCTGGACTATGTCTGGCGCTGCATCTGCAAACTGCGGATCACCGCCGCCGATGGCAGCCCCTGGGTCGGCACCGGCTGGCTGGCGGGGCCGCGCCTGGTGATCACGGCGGGGCATGTGGTGCATATCGCCAACCGCGGCGGCTGGGTCAGCGAGGTCGAGGTCATCCCCGGCGCCGATGGCGCGGCCGCCCCCTTTGGCGCGGCGGTGTCGCGGCGGTTCCGCACCGTGCGCGGCTGGGCCGAGGACCAGTCCGGCCCGCATGACTATGGCGCGATCCTGCTGCCCCCCGAGGCGTCCTTTGGCGATGCCCTGGGTTATTTCGGGGTGGCGGCGCTGGACGATGTCGACCTGGGCGCGGCGGCGCTGCACCTGTCGGGCTATCCGGCGGACAAGCCTGCCAACACGCAATGGCACCACGCCCGCAGCGTCGGCTGGACCGAGCCCGAGCTTTTGTTCTACGACATCGACACGGCGGGCGGGCAAAGCGGATCGCCGGTCTGGACGGTGCGGGACGGCGTGCATTACGCCGTGGGTGTGCACCGCGCCGGAGAGGCGACGGGCAATTCCGCAGTCCGCTTGACCGACCCGTCCTACGACAACATACTTGCCTGGAATGACGAGGCCTGACACGACCGCGCGCCCGGATCTGCCCCGTGGCTTTTACGCCCGCCTCTGGATATCGCAGATCGCGGCGCTGCTGCTGAATCCTTTTGTCCTGGTGTTTTCGCTGCGTCAGGCGGTGGGTCAGCTGCTGGTCTGGGCGCAGCTGGTGCCGGGGGGATGGCAGGGCGCGGCGGTGCCGGTGCGCCTGCCTTTGGCGGGGCGCTGGCGGGTGCTGAATGGCGGGCTGACCGCGCGGCAGTCGCATTCCTGGGGATTGCTGGCGCAGCGCTTTGCCTATGATTTCGTGCGGGATCCGCAGGGCCTGCCAAAGCTGGCCGAGTGGCCGGCCTTTGGCGCGCCGGTGCTGGCCTGCGCCGAGGGCGAGGTGGTCGCGCGGCGCGAGGGGCTGCGCGATTTCGCGGCGGCTGGGCTTGGCTGGATCGACTGGCGGGTGCGCGACCCGCGCGGCAACTACCTGCTGATCCGCCACGCCCCTGACCGGTTCAGCCTGTATGCCCATCTGCAACAGGGCAGTCTGCGGGTGGCGCCGGGGCAGCGGGTGCAGGCCGGGCAACAGATTGCCGCCGTGGGCAATTCGGGGCATTCGACCGAACCGCACCTGCATTTCCAGCTTCAGGATCGGGCGTCGGGCTTTGCCTGTCTTGGCCTGCCGCTACGCTTTGTCGATGCGCTGGTTCTGGAGGGGCCGGAGGCGGGTGCGCCGGGGCTGCTGCACGAAGGGCAGATCGTCGCCCCCGGGCCGGATCAGACCGACGGAGCGCCGGGCGCGCCGCTGCGCAGCCCCGCCGGGATCGCGCCGCTTTGGGTCAGCCTTGTCACGCTGCTGGGCGTCGGGCTGTACCTGCGGCAGGTGGTGCGGCTGGGGGTCTGGCTTTTCTCGTTTTGATTGAGTTTGGTGAATCGACGCAATCTGTGGTAATCTAGACCTGTTTCAAAAATCAGATTTCGAGGTGATGCCATGGGCGATGATTCCCGCCATGATCCGCTTTCCAATGATGGGCCTGTTCCCGGCCCCGATCCGGTGGTGCAGGACGATCCCGCGCCAGGCCCGGTCCCGGCGGATCGCCGGGTTGCCGACCTGACCTTGCAGGAGTTGATCGCGATCATGCGGGCGCAGTTCGTGCCGCGCGGCGATGCCCCGGCCATCGAAAGCGCCGAGGCTGGGCGCGAGGCCGCGCACAGCGAACGCTGGCAGGCGGGGCTGCGCGCGGTCGAGATGATCGGCGCGTCGCCCACCGATGTGCAGGTCTGTTTCCTTGAAGGGTTGGCCAGCCACCCGGACGAGGCCAAGCGGTTCATGGACGATCCGGGCGGCTATGCGCGCGAGGCCGGCGTGCTGCTGGACCCGGGGCTGCTGCGCCAGATTTCGGACGTGGTGCTGTATGGCGCGGATCTGCAAAAGACGCTGGGCGGCCGGTTGTCGCCGGGGGCGCTGCGCGATGTGGCGCGGCTGCGCGAAATGCCGAACGCCGGGGTGATCAGCGGCGCGGCCGCGACGGCCAGCGCCGCCGCCAGTGCGATGTTCACCGCCACGGGCAAGATCGACCCGGACGAGCTGTTGCGGATCAAGGGTCTGGACGGCAAGGGCGTGCGCCTGCCCGGTGGCCGCATTTTGGCGACGCCGCGCGATGTGGCGACGCTGGTCACCGTGGCCAACAACGCGGTGGCGGTCTATGCGACGACGGCAGTGGCCAGTTCGGCAACGGTGACGGCGACCGACACGGGGCGGTTGTCGGCGCTGCGCGGCGGCCTCGAACGCCTGCCGGACCCGCAAGAGCCCAAGGACTGAGAAGGGGCGCCTCAGCCCGCCTGCGCCAGCAACCCGGCGCGGTGCCTTTCGCACAGGGCGGGCAGGCCCAGGGTGCGCCGGGGGTCGGCGCAGTCCTTTGGGTCGGGCCCGCGCAGGGCCAGCGCGCCCAGGTCCAGCGGCGGCGTGCGGTCAAAGGTGATGCGCTGCGCGGCGGTGTCGATATGGCCCATGCAGGCCACCGGCATCCCCAGCAGGCCAAGGCAGGGATACAGCGCCCCGGTCGAATCGACGATCACCCGCATGAAGGGCAGGCACCCGTTGCGCGGGCTGGCGCCGCTGCCGCTGCGCGCGTCCAGCGTCAGGTTCCTTTGGTTGATCAGCGGCGCGTCCAGCAGCCCGCTTTGCAGATAGGGCACCGGATCGCCCGCCAGGCGGACCTGAACGCCCGCCTCGATCAGCCCCCGGATCAGATCCAGCGTCGCCGCCGCATCGGGAACCGCGCCGTCGTTGACAAGGCTCACGGCACTCAGCCAGCCGCCCCGAAGCCCGTCCAGCAGCGGGCCGGGTTGGTCCAGCGCCTGCCTCAGCAGCAGCCCGGCGCTGAACCCCAGCCCCAAATCGCGGCAGGTCTGGCCCAGACCGGACAGGCGCAGCAGGGTGGGCCCGTCGAGATCGGTCAGGATGGCGACATCGCGTTTGTATTGCAGATGCATCCGGGTGCCGCTGGCGAAACCGGCGGTGCTGCGCAGCCATGCCTCCCATATGCCGATCCAGTCGGTCAGCTTTTCGGGGTCGGGTTTCAGGGTGCCTGTGTCGGGGTCCAGTTCGATCACCAGGCCAAGGCTGCGAAAGGCGCGCAGGATGATTTCATCGGCCCAGGCGGGGGCAGGGGGGGCGAGTGGGGCTTTCATGCCTCGGCCTTTTGGCGGGCGGCGGTTCTGAGCTGGTCCAGCGCCTGGCGGATCGCCCGGGCGCGGCGGGCGGCCAGCGCGGATTCGATGGCCTGCACGACGCCGGGATCGGAAAACATCGACCAGCACATGTGGCAGATGCCGGTGTGATCGGTGCCGGGATCGACCCCGGCCTCGGCCAGCAGGGCGGCGATTTCCAGAACCCCGCGAAACACCAGCGTGCGCACAACCGGCGAGGCATCCAGCCGCCGCGCGATTTCGGCGATGCTGTCGTCGGCGACATTGCCAAAGCTGTGGCAGGCCAGTTGATCCAGCCCGGCGCAGCAGGGCGAAACATCGCCGCGCGGGTTCACCGTCAGGTTCAGGATGGCGTGGCAGGTGTCGTCCAGCGTGCCCTGGTGCCAGATGTCTTCGGGCGGAAGGTCGGACATGGCGCGGCCGGTGGGATGCACCGGGGCGCAGGAAATCGACCCGACCCGGGACAGCGCCTTGGGGCGCAGGTCGCGCAGGGCTTCGCCATAGCTGTGGGCGCGGGTGGACAGCAGCCGCAGGTTCGAGGTGATGCCGTGGCGTGCGCAGGCCTCGAGGCAGTTGGAGACAAGATCGGGGTCCAGATAGTCGCGGTGCCAGTGGTCCCAGCTGATTTCCATCGCGGTCATCCCGGCCTTGGCGGCGCGGGCACAGACGCGATCGGCGCGCGCCGGGGTGGTCGCCCAATAGGCATTGGTGGTGGTGGTCAGGTCGATATAGCCCAGCTGGCGGGCGTGGCCGATCAGGTCCAGCAGCAGGCCTTCGTTCAGGAACGCTTCGCCTCCGGTCAGGTGAAAGCGGGGTTCCAGCGTGGGAATGGCGCGGGCCTCGCGCAGCAGGCGGCGGATGGTGTCGCGGTCAAGCGACCGGTCGCCCAGGATGTCCGACCCCTTGGGCCCGGCCGATTGATAGCACATGCCGCATTTGGCGGTGCAGCGCCCGGTGTATTCCACCACCAGCGCGTTGAAGGTCAGGGGCATCTGGTCGGTCAGGACGATGCGGGACAGATAGGCCGACATGCAACAGGCTTTCTGCAAGGGGCCCGGCCTGAAAATACATGGCCGGTCGAAAAGAATGGCTTTCCCTTCGATACAACCAGAAATCGCGCAAATTTTCAAGGATTACGCGCGGGGGTTGCGCAGACTTTCCCCGGTCACAGCCATTTGAGGCGGCGGAACAGGATCACCTCGGCCACCAGAAGCGCCACCAGCACCGCGCAGAAGACCGCAAAGGCATAGGGGCTTTGGGTGCCGGGCATGCCGCCGACATTGATCCCGAACAGCCCGGTCAGAAACCCGAAAGGCAGGAAGATGCCGGAAATGATCGCCAGCACGTACAGCGTGCGGTTCGTCGCCTCGGCCAGTTGGTTGGCGATCTCGTCCTTCAGGACAAGGGTTTGTTCGCGCGATGCGTCGATCGCCTCGATGTAATGCACGGTGCGGTCGGCGGCCTCGCGCAGGCGCAGGCGGTTGAGTTCGTCCAGCCAGGCGGGCGGCTGCACCAGCAGGGCATTCAGCGCCTCGCGCTGGGGGGCGATGTAGCGCCGCATCCAGGCCAGTTTGCGGCGCATGTCGGTGACGGTGCCGCGCAGGTCGGCGGGGTTGCCATCGTCCAGTCGCAGTTCCAGCCCGTCAAGATCGGTTTCCAGCGTTTCGACAGTGTCGCCGATGCGTTCGGTCAGCCGTTCGATCAGCTGCGCATACAGGTCCGAGGGCGTTTCCGGCCCGTCGCGGCCGATCAGCAACCGTTCGAGAATGTCGCGCGGGGTCATCAGGCGATCATCCTGGACGGTGACGACGCGGGTGCCGTCGGACCAGATCTTCAGCGCCACCATGTCTTCGGGTTCGGTGCCGGGGTTGGTGTTCACGCCGCGCAGCACGGTGGTAAAGCCGCGCTTGCCGTGAAAGATGCGCGGGCGGCTGTCGATGGTCAAAAGCGCCTCGGAGGTGATGTGGGACATGCCGCCCCGGGCGCGCAGCCAGTCCTGGGCGCGCGGTTCGGACAGGTCAAGATGCACCCAAAGCGGGCCATCGCCGGCGCTCCAGGCTTCGACCTTTGGCCAGTCGACGGGGCTGGCGGCGCCGTCGCCGTCCAGGATGCAGGCAAAGACCAGCCCCTGGTCTTCGGCGGGAAAACGGGTGTCGGTGGTGTCTGCCATGGGTTTCGTGCCCCTGTCTGTGCGCATCTGCTGGCGCCATCATTCCCGCAGGCCGGGCCAAGGGCAACCGGATTTGCCCGCGCCCGGCACCGTTGCACCTGCAACAACCACCTTGACACCGTTGCACTTGCAACGTTTAGTGGGGCCATCGATTCAACCGTGATCCCGGCGGCCCCGGACACGGCCAGTCAGGGAGGCATTTCAATGACCAAGCACGCCTTGCCGCAGGGCATGATCCGCGCCACCGACACCACCGGCACGCAGGCTGGCTATATGCCCGGGTTCGGAAATGATTTCGAAACCGAGGCGCTGCCCGGCGCGCTGCCGCAGGGCATGAACAGCCCGCAAAAGTGCAATTACGGCCTGTATGGCGAACAGCTGAGCGGCACCGCCTTTACCGCGCCCAGCCACCAGAACGAACGCACCTGGTGTTACCGCATCCGCCCGTCGGTCAAGCATTCGTCGCGCTATGCCAAGATCGACCTGCCCTACTGGAAATCGGCGCCGAACGTCGATCCGGATGTGATTTCGCTGGGCCAGTACCGCTGGGACCCGGTGCCGCATTCCGACCAGCCGCTGACCTGGCTGACGGGGATGCGCACCATGACCACGGCGGGGGATGTGAACACCCAGGTCGGCATGGCGTCGCACATCTACCTGGTGACGGAATCGATGCAGGACGCCTATTTCTTTTCGGCGGACAGCGAATTGCTGGTCGTCCCGCAAGAGGGGCGGCTGAGGTTCTGCACCGAACTGGGGGTCATGGACCTGGAGCCGCAGGAAATCGCCGTGATCCCGCGCGGGCTGGTCTACCGGGTCGAGGTGCTGGAGGGGCCGTGCCGCGGCTTTGTCTGCGAAAACTACGGTCAGAAGTTCGAATTGCCGGGGCGTGGCCCGATCGGCGCCAACTGCATGGCGAACCGGCGCGATTTCAAGACGCCGGTGGCGGCCTTCGAGGACCGCGAGATACCCTCGACCCTGACGATCAAGTGGTGCGGGCAGTTCCACAGCTGCGAGATCGGCCATTCGCCTTTGGACGTGGTGGCCTGGCATGGCAACTATTGCCCGGTGAAATACGATCTGAAGACCTATTGCCCGGTGGGCGCGATCCTGTTCGACCATCCCGATCCGTCGATCTTTACCGTGCTGACCGCGCCCAGCGGCGTGCCGGGGACGGCGAACATTGATTTCGTGCTGTTCCGCGAACGCTGGATGGTGGCCGAAGATACCTTCCGCCCTCCGTGGTATCACAAGAACCTGATGTCCGAGCTGATGGGCAACATCTATGGCCAGTATGACGCCAAGCCCAAGGGCTTTGTCCCCGGCGGGATGAGCCTGCACAACATGATGATGCCGCACGGGCCGGACAAGAACGCCTTTGAGGGCGCATCGAACGCCGATCTGAAGGCGGAAAAGCTGGACAACACCATGTCCTTCATGTTCGAGACGCGCTTTCCCCAGCACCTGACCGAGTTCGCCGCGAAAGAGGCGCCCTTGCAGGATGATTACATTGACTGCTGGGACAGCCTTGAGAAGAAATTCGACGGCACGCCGGGGAAGAAGTAAGGCGCAGGCCGGGGGCCAGCCCCCGGACCCCCGGGATATTTGGGGCAATTGGAAACACGAAAGAGGAGCCGGGTCTATGCCGCTGCAACCAAGCTGGGTCGAAAGCGCGAACACGCCAGAGACGGATTTCCCGCTGAACAACCTGCCCTATGGCGCCTTTCTGTCCGACGCGGGCGAGCCGCATTGCGGCGTGGCGATCGGCGACATGATCCTGGATGTGACCTCGGCAGAGGCTTCGGGGATCATCCAGATCGAGGATGAGGACGAGGTTTTCTTTTTCGGCGACTGGACCGAGTTCATGGCGCTGGGGCCCGCGGTCTGGGCGGCCTTCCGGGCCGAGGTGACGCGGCTGTTGGCGGATGGCTACGAGGGCGCGCCCGAGCTGGTCGAGCACATGGTCCCGCAGGTCGGCACGCGCATGGTGATGCCCTTTGCGGTATCGGAATACACCGATTTCTATGCCGGGCGGCATCATGCGACCAATGTCGGCACGATGTTCCGGGGGGCGGAGAATGCTCTGCCGCCGAACTGGCTGTCGATCCCCATCGGGTACAACGGGCGGGCGTCGTCGGTGGTGGTGTCGGGGACACCGGTGCGGCGGCCGCTGGGGCAGTTGAAGGCGCCGGACGAGGATTTGCCGCGGTTCGGGCCCTGCGCGCGCTTTGACCTGGAGCTGGAGATGGGCGCCATTGTCGGCCAGCCCTCCGAAGGCATGGTCAGCGTCGGGCAGGCCGACGAGATGATCTTTGGCTATGTGCTGCTGAACGACTGGTCGGCGCGCGACATTCAGGCCTGGGAATACCAGCCGCTGGGGCCGTTCCAGGCCAAGGCGACGGCGACGACGGTTTCGCCCTGGATCGTGACCCGCGCCGCGCTTGAGCCGTTCCGCTGCGCAACCCCCAAGCGCGAGCGCCCCTTGCTGCCCTATCTGCGCGAGCCCGGCCCGATGCTGTATGACATCGCGCTTGAGGTCGGATTGGCGCCCGAGGGCAAACCGGAAACGGTGATCGCCCGGACCAATTACCGCGAGATGTATTATTCGGCGGCGCAGCAGCTGGCGCATCACACCAGTTCGGGCTGCCCGATGCGGGTGGGCGATCTGCTGGGGTCGGGGACGATTTCGGGCCCCGAGCCGCATCAGCGCGGATCGCTGTTGGAGCTGAGCTGGGGCGGCAAGGAACCGATCACCCTGGACAGCGGCGAGACCCGCAGCTTTCTGGAAGATGGCGACACCCTGACCCTGCGCGGCGCAGCGCTGGGGGATGGATATCGTGTGGGCTTTGGCGCCTGCACGGGACAGATTTTGCCCGCCGGCGCCGTGCCGGACTGGGCGCAGGACTGAAAAAGGACGACCACATGGCCAAGGCATTCGCATCGCAAGGCGACATGGAAGAAAAGACCGTCAGCTTTACCCAGGTGGGCGAGGGCATCTATGCCTTTACCGCCGAGGGTGACCCCAACACCGGCGTGATCATCGGCGACGACAGCGTGATGATCGTCGAGGCGCAGGCCACCCCGCGCCTGGCCCGCATGGTGATCGAAAAGGTGCGCAGCGTCACCGACAAGCCGATCAGCCATGTGGTGCTGACCCATTACCATGCGGTGCGGGTGCTGGGGGCCAGCGCCTATGGCGCGCGGGAAATCATCATGTCCGACACCGCCGCCGCCATGGTCGAGGAACGCGGGCAGGAAGATTGGGACAGCGAATTCGGCCGCTTTCCGCGGCTGTTTCAGGGGCACGAGGAAATCCCCGGGCTGACCCGTCCGACCACCACCTTTTCCGAACGCATGACGGTTTACCTGGGCAAGCGGCGCGTTGACATCCTGCATGTGGGCCGCGCGCATACGGCGGGGGATGCGGTGGTCTGGGTGCCCGATCAAGAGGTGCTGTTCACCGGTGACATCGTCGAATACCACTCGGCCTGTTATTGCGGCGACGGGCATTTCAGCGACTGGGGCGACACGCTGGACAACGTGGCGATGTTCGAACCGCAGGCGATTGCGCCGGGGCGGGGCGATGCGCTGGTCGGCCCCGAGATGGTGGCCAAGGCCATCGCCAACACCAAGGATTTCGTACGCTCGACCTACAAGCCGGTGGAACGGGTGGTCGCGCGCGGCGGATCGCTGAAAGAGGCCTGGGACGCGGTGCGCGCCGAATGCGACCCCAAGTTCGCCGATTACGCGATCTACGAACACTGCCTGCCGTTCAACGTGGCGCGCGCCTATGACGAAGCCCGCGGCATCGACACGCCGCGCGTCTGGACCGCCGAACGCGACCGCGAGATGTGGGAGGCGCTGCAAGGGTGACCGGGCTTGTGGCCTGACCCTTCGTTCCCCCTTTGGCCGCGTCATCGCAAGGAGCCTTTGACATGATCCATGACCGCTATCAGCTGGCCTTTCGACTGTATCCCTACGCGCGTTCCGCCGATCAGGATGCCGCCGCCCCGGTGCGCCATCCGGTCGTGATCCTGGGCGGCGGTCCCATCGGGATCGCCACCGCGCTGGATCTTGGCCTGCAGGGCATTCCGGTTGTCGTCCTGGACGATCACGAGGGCATCGGGCAGGGCAGCCGCGCGATCTGTTTCGCCAAACGCTCGCTTGAAATCGCCGATCGCTATGGCGCGGCGGCTCCGATGCTGGACAAGGGCATCGTCTGGAACCTGGGCAAGGTGTTTCACGAGGACCGCAAGGTTTTCGAGTTCAACCTGTTGCCCGAGGCGGGGCATAAGTTTCCCGCCTTCATCAACCTGCAGCAGCCCTATTTCGAAAAGTTCCTGGTGGACCGGGTGCGCGCCGCGCAGGCCGCCGGCGCCCCGATCGAGCTGCGCGGCAGGAACCGCGTCGACAGTGTCGAGGTCAAGGACGATCACACCGTTCTGACCATCACCACCCCGGACGGGCCCTATACCCTGCTGGCCGATTGGCTGATCGGCTGTGATGGCGCCTCCAGCCCGTTGCGGTCGATGATGGGGCTGGATTTCGAAGGCCGGGTCTTTCAGGACAGTTTCCTGATTGCCGACATCCGCATGTTGTCGGAAAGCTTTCCGACCGAACGTTGGTTCTGGTTCGAACCCACCCACCGCGCCGGGGCGTCGACCCTGCTGCACAAGCAGCCCGACGACGTCTGGCGGGTCGATTTCCAGATCGGCTGGGACGTGGACCGCGCCGAAGAGATGAAAGAACAGAACATCCGCCGCAGGCTGGACGCGATGCTGGGCGAGGGCGTGGACTACGAGCTGGTCTGGACCTCGATCTATACCTTCCAGTGCCGCCGGATGAAGCAGTTCCGCCATGGCCGGGTAATCTTTGCCGGGGATGCGGCGCATCAGGTGTCGCCCTTTGGCGCGCGCGGCGCCAATTCGGGGATGCAGGACGTCGACAACCTGGGCTGGAAACTGGGCATGGTGCTGCGCGGGCAGGCGCCCGAAACCCTGCTGGACAGCTATCACGAGGAACGCGCCCACGGCGCCGATGAAAACATCCTCAATTCCACCCGCGCCACCGATTTCATCACCCCCAAGTCAAAGATCAGCCATACGTTCCGCAACGCGGTGCTGACCCTGGCAGAACAGCATGAATTTGCCCGGCCGCTGGTGAATTCCGGGCGGCTGTCGGTGCCCTGCACCTATGACGGGCTGTCCCTGACCGGCGTCGATGCCCTGCCCGGTGGCCCCGCGCGCAGCCGCCCCGGCAGCCCCTGCCCGGATGCGCCGCTGGGCGACGGGTTCCTGCTGAACCGGCTTGGCGGCGGCTTTACCGTGCTGTGCATCGACACCAAGGCCCCCGGCGATCTGACCGAGGACGGCGTGACGGCGCAGGCGCTGACGGTCCGTTCGGGCGATGATCCGACCGGCGCGCTGGCGGCCCGGTATCTGGGCAGCGCCAGGGCCGCGGTCTATCTGATCCGCCCCGACCAGCACGTGGTCGCCCGCTGGGACAGCCATGACGAAACCGCCCTGCGCGCCGCCTTGCGCCGGGCCTGTGGCAAGGACACCGCGCAATGAGCCAGCTGAACACCAAGCCGAACATCGCCGCCCCGGATGATTTCTATGCCGCGCTGATCCAGGCGCATGACGGGCTGAGCGATGACGAAAGCGCCGCCTTCAACGCCCGGCTGATCCTGCTGCTGGCCAACCACATCGGCGATGCCGGGGTGCTGGGGCAGGCCCTGCAGGCCGCCGCCGCGCCCCGCCGCGACAGTTAGGGCCCGGCGCATGGCGGACCAGTCAGGCCAGCTTGAAACCTTCTTTCCCTACCGGCTTGCGGTGGCGGCCGAAGGGTTTTCGCGCAGCCTGTCCGAGGTCTATGGCGCCGAAAACGGCCTGTCGCGCGAAGAATGGCGCCTGCTGTTCCTGCTGGCCGGCGAAACCGAGGTCACCTCGACCGAGCTGGCCCGGCGCACGACGCTGGACAAGGTGCAGGTCAGCCGCGCGTCGCAGCGGTTGGCGGACAAGGGGCTGATTACCGGGCAGGTCGCGCCGCAGGACAGGCGCCTGCGGGTCTATCGCTGCACCGATGCGGGCCGGGCGCTGTTCGACGCGCTGCTGCCCCGGGTCGATGCCCGCGCCAAATCCATCCTTGACCAATTGCCCGCCGAGGACCGCGCCGCCCTGACACGCGGCCTGACCGCGCTTTTGGCGGCGCTGGGGCAGGCGGCCCGGAATTAAACCGGATAATCCGTTTTATGTAATGTTCAGGCACGGCGCCGGGCGCGCGGTCTTTCGCTTGTGCCGTGGATGTGGCAAAGCGGGCGGGCCCGGTGCGCCCCTTGGCGCGCCGCCCGTAACCGGACCGGACCTGCCATGACCAGACGCGCCCTGATCGGAGCCGACATTTTCGACGGCCAGACCCTGCACCGGGGCAAGGTTCTTGTGCTGCATGGCGGCACCGTGCTGGACATCACCGGCCCGCGCAACCTGCCCACCGGCATCGCCGTGCACCGCTTTGACGGGGGCACCCTGATGCCCGGTTTTGTCGATCTTCAGGTCAATGGCGGCGGCGGGGTGATGTTCAACGACGACCCCAGCGCCAGCGCCCTGGCCACCATCGCCCGCGCCCATGCCGGCACCGGCACGCAGGGGTTCCTGCCGACGCTGATCACCGACACGCCGCAGCGCACCGCCGCCGCGATCGAGGCCGTGCAACAGGCCATCGCGCAGGGCGTACCCGGCATTCTGGGCCTGCACCTGGAAGGGCCGCACCTGGCGCAGGCACGCAAGGGCGCGCATGACCCGGCACTGATCCGCCCGATGCAGGCCAGCGACGAAGCGCAGCTGATCGCCGCCGCGCAGGCCCTGCCGAACCTGATGGTGACGCTGGCCCCCGAAACCGTCACGCCTGAGCAGATCGCGCGGCTGGCGCGCGCCGGGGTCATCGTGTCGCTGGGCCACAGCGATTGCACATTGCCGCAGGCGCAGGCAGCGCTGGACGCCGGGGCCCGCTGCGTCACCCACCTGTTCAACGCCATGAGCCAGCTGACCCCGCGCCAGCCCGGCCTTGTCGGGGCGGCGCTGGACAGCGGTCAGGCCAGCGCCGGGCTGATCGCCGACGCGGTGCATGTGCACCCGGCCAGCATCCGCGCCGCGCTGGCGGCCAAACGCGGCCCGGGGGCGATTTTCCTGGTGACGGATGCCATGGCGACGCTGGGATCGGACATCACCGAATTCACCCTGAACGGCCGCCGGGTGCTGCGCCGCGACGGGCGGCTGACGCTGGCCGATGGCACGCTGGCGGGGGCCGATCTGACCATGCCGCAGGCGATTGCGGTGATGACCCGGCAGGTCGGTCTGCCGCTGGAACAGGCGCTGGCCATGGCCACCGCCATCCCCGCCCGCCTGCTGCGCCAGCCGCAGGGCGCCGGAGTTCTGACGCCGGGCGCGCCGGCCGGGGCGATCTGGCTGTCGCCCGACCTGTCGCAGGCTCAGGCGTTGTGATCCTGGTCCAGCAGCGCGCGGATGCGGTGCGCCAGGTCGGCATGGTGATAGGGCTTGTGCAAAATCTCGCTGTTGCCGGAAAACAGGTCCTGCGCCGCCGCCACGTCGCTGGCATAGCCCGAGGTCAGCAACACCCGCAGCCCCGGGAATTCCGCGCGCACCCGTTTCGCCAGGTCATAGCCGTTCATCTGCCCCGGCATCACCAGGTCTGAAAACAACAGATCCGCCCTCAGCCCCGAGCACAGCATCTCGTAGGCGTCGTCACCGCTGCTGGCTTCGGCGGTGTGATAGCCAAGGTCGCGCAGCCGCGCCACGGCAAAGCTGCGCACCAGCGGATTGTCCTCGACCACCAGCACGGTTTCACCGCGGCCCGGCGGCAGCGCCGGTTGCTCTGAGGGGGGCGTATCGGCCTCGGCCTCGGCGGTGCCGGAATGGCGGGGGAAATACAGGCTGAAGGTGGTGCCATGGCCCGGCTCGCTGTACAGCGCGACATGGCCGCCCGACTGGCGCACGAAACCATAGACCATGGCCAGCCCCAGCCCGGTGCCACCACTGCCCGACTTGGTGGTGAAAAAGGGTTCAAAGACGCGCTGCTGCACCTCGGGCGTCATGCCAAGGCCATTGTCGCTGACGCTGATCCGCAGGTAGTCGCCGATATCGACATGTGTTTCCTGCGCCATGTAGCGGTCGTCGATGGTGACATTCTCGATCGCGATCAAAAGCTCGCCGCGGCCCGGCATGGCATCACGGGCGTTCAGCGCCAGGTTCACCAGCGCCGATTGCAACTGGGCCGTGTCGATCAGCACCGGGTGCAGGTCCTTGCCGATCAGGGTCTTGACCACATAGGGTTCGCCCAGCGTGCCGCGCAGGATCGCCAGCGTGTCGCTGCACACCGCGCCCAGATCGGCCACCACCGGGCGCAGGTGGCTTTGCCGGGCAAAGACCATCAGCTGCCGGATCAGGTTCGCCCCCAGCTCGGCCGAGGCCAGCGCGTCGCGCACCGGGCCAAGCAGCCTTTCGTCCGTGGCGCGCATTTCCAGCAGTTCCAGGTTGCCGATCACCACCGTCAGCAGGTTGTTGAAATCATGTGCGATGCCGCCGGTCATCTGGCCGATGGCGTCCAGCCGCTGAGACCGTTCCAGCGCGCGCTGCGCCGTTCTTTGCCGGGTCAGGTCGTGCAGGATGGCGACGAAATAGGTGTCGCCGTCGATGTCCGCGCGCCCCACCGACAGGTGCAGCGGAAAGGTGCTGCCGTTCTTGCGCAGCCCTTCGACGTCGCGCCCGGTGCCGATGATCCGTTTATCGCCGGTGTCCAGGTGATGCGCCATGAACCCCGCGTGCTGCCGTGCCATGGCGCGCGGCATCAGCATGTCGACCGGCTGGCCGTCCATCTCTTCGGCGCTGTAACCGAACAGGTTGGCGGCGGCGGGGTTGGTGCGCAGGATCCTGCCGCGCCGGTCCGAAACGATCACCGCATCAACGCAGGCCTCCAGCAGGGTATGGAAAAAGCCAAGGTTGCGGGCGGTTTCGGGCATCGGCTGGGGGCTCTTTGGTCAGGGCGGACAGGCCGCCATGATGAAGCGCCCCCCGGCGGGCGTCAATCCGCCACCGGCGCCGGGCGATGATTGGCGCGGCCCAGCGATTTGAGCAGCTCGGGCACCACCACGATCGGCAGGGCGAACCAGCCGACGATCTGCCATTCCGCCAGCCCCATCGGCACCGTATGCAGCAGCGCCTGCATCGGCGGCCAATAGATCGCCGCCGCCTGCGCCCCCAGCGTCAGCGTCAGCGCCAGCAACAACAAAGGATTGCTGAACCAACCAATCCGCCACCCCGGCAGGCGCAGCGAGCGAAAGGCAAAGACGCTGAGCTTTTCGAACACCACCATGGCGGAAAAGGCCGCGGTCCGCGCCAGGTCAACGCCCTGATCCAGCAGGTGATAGAAAATCCACAGGCTGGCCATCCCGGTATACAGCCCAAGGCAGGCAATGGTGACCACCCCGCCAAGCCCCAGAATGCGCGTATGCTTGTCGCGCGGCGGATACTCCATGTGGTCCGGCTCGGCCTTTTCCAGCCCCAGCGCCACGGCGGTCACGCCATCGGTGACAAGGTTCATCCACAGGATCTGCGTCGCCAGAAAGACCAGCGGCCCGCCGATGGCGATGTTGACCACCAGGGCGATCACCTCGCCCGCGTTCGAGGACAGCAGATAGCGCACGAATTTCTGCACGTTGGCGAACTGGCGGCGGCCTTCGCCGATGGCGCGCACGATGGTGGCAAAGTTGTCGTCCAGCAGCACCAGGTCAGAGGCATCGCGCGCCACGTCGGTGCCGCGAATGCCCATGGACACGCCGATGTCGGCCTGCTTCAGCGCCGGGGCGTCGTTCACCCCGTCGCCGGTCATGGCAACGATCTGCCCCTGCGCCTGCAACGCCGCGACGATGCGCATCTTTTGTTCCGGCCTGGTTCGGGCGAACAGCACGTCATGCGACAACAGATCGCTCAGGGCGCTGTCGTCCAGGTCGTCCAGCTCGGGGCCGGTCAGGCTGTGGGCGATGGTCAGGCCCAGTTGCCCGGCGATGGCGGCGGCGGTGATCGGGCTGTCACCGGTGATCATCACGATGCGAATCCCGGCCGAGCGGGCGGCGGCAATCGCGCCGCGCACCTCTTGGCGGGGCGGGTCGATCAGCCCGACAAGGCCCAGAAAGGTCAGCTGTTCCTCGGCCAGCTGGTGGTCGGGGGCGACGCGCCGGGCCAGGGCAATCACCCGCTGGCCATCGGCGGCCATGGCGCGATAGGCGGTTTCGATCGCCGCGCGATCCTCGGGTGTCAGGGCGCGCACCGCGTCCTGTTCCATCACGTCCGAGCAGATCTCGAGCACCTGTTCAGGCGCGCCCTTGCACAGGATCACCGCATGATCGCCATGCTGGCGCAGCACGCTCATCCGTTTGCGTTCGCTGCTGAAGGGGATTTCCGCCAGCACGTCGCGCGCCCCCGGCAGCGGGCACCAACCCTTGTAGGCCAGGGTGATAAGCGCGCCTTCGGTCGGTTCCCCGACCATGGTCCAGCCGTCGGCGTTCTGGTGAATGCGGGCGTGGCTGCAATAGATCGCCACCTCAAGCAGCGCCGACAGCAGCCTGTCATCCACCGCGCGCAGCCGCCGCCCGTCCTGTTCGATATGGCCCGCCGGGTCATAGCCGGTGCCGGTTACCGCATAGCTGCCCGGCACCGTCCAGATCCGTGTCGCGGTCATCTTGTTTTCCGTCAGCGTCCCGGTCTTGTCCGTACAGATGACCGAGGCCGCGCCCAGCGTTTCCACCGCCTGCAACCGCCGCGCCAGCGCCCTTTGCCGCACCATCGCCGCCGCCCCCAGCGCCAGCGTGATGGTGACCACGGCGGGCAGGCCTTCGGGGACGATGGCGACCGACAGCGACAGCCCGGTCATCACCATGTCCAGCGGGTCCTGCCCCATGAAGATGCCCAGCCCGACAACCGCCGCCGCCACCAGCAGCGCCGCCGCCCCCAACTGCCGCGCCAGCCCGCCCAGCTTGACCTGCAGATCGGTCTGCTTGGTGCCGAACGATCCGGTCAGCTGCGCGATCTTGCCAAATTCGGTCTGCCCGCCAATGGCGGTGACGCGCGCCTCGGCGCGGCCGGCAACCACGGCGGTTCCGGTCAGAACGCTGTCGCCGCGCGCCTTGGACACCGGCACCGATTCCCCGGTCAGCACGCTTTCGTCGATGCGCAGGTCAACCGCGCGCCCCAGCGCGCCGTCGGCGGGCACCTTGGCCCCCGGCCCCAGCACGATCAGATCGCCGGGCACCAGTTCGCGCGCGGCGATCACCTGTTCCTGGCCGTCGCGGATCACCATCGCCTTGGGCGACAGCACCTTTTTCAACGCGGCCAGCGCGGTTTCGGCGCGCCATTCCTGGACAAAGCCCAAAAGCGCGTTCAGCAGCACCACCACCCCGATGGTCACCGCGTCCACCACTTCGCCCAGCACCAGCGCCAGCCCAGCGGCGATGATCAGGATCGCGATCAGCACGCTGGCGAACTGGCGCAGGAACACCCGCAGCGGCCCGGCCTGCCGGGCGCTTGGCAGGGCGTTCCAGCCGTGGCGCGCGCGCGCCTCTTCGACCTGCGCCTGGCTTAGCCCGGCGTCACTGGCGGTTTGCGTGGTCAGGTCCTCCATGGCTTAGGGCACATAGCCCGTCGGCGCCGGGTCCTGCAGTGTTTCGAGATAGTTGACCATGGCAATCAGCTTGACCGGAGTCGGGGTCATCACGCCGTTGCCGGTGTCATAGCGCACAATGTCCCCATCCAGGAAATTCCCGAATACCGGCATGTCGTCGCGGTCCGGATCGGGGCGCGAATAGCCGTCGACGATCGACATGACCTCGAGCATCGGCCAGACACCGTCGCGCCGCGCGGCGATCCGGGTCAGATCAGCCGGAGGCCTGCGCAGCCCCGCCGCCGCAGGCCCGTCACCGCGCCCGCTGGCGCCATGGCAACTGGCGCAATTCTCGGCATATAGCGCGCGCCCGGCCACCGGGCCCTGGCCCATGGTCGAACAGGCGGTCAGAAGACCGGCGGCCAGCGCCGGGATCAGCAGCAAAATTCGGTTCATCGCGGACCTGCTTTCATTGGGTTCCCCGCCAGCATGGCCCAGAACCCGCGCGCCCGTCTTGATCCCTGTCAATGACGCGGGTTGCCGCTGCGGCACCCGGGTCTAGACCTGCACCAGCCCGACAACGTAGTTCTGACCATAGACCTTCGCGCAGCGCGGGCAGGTGGTGTAGAACATGTAAACCGCCCCCGGCTGGCGGCCGATGGCGCGGGCGGTCACCTGCATGTCATGCACCCAGTCCTTGGCCTTGTGATAGGGGCCTTCGAAAACCCGCGTGATGAAATCACCCGTCAGGGTCGTCATGTCTTCGCCGTCGACCTTGCGGGTGACGGCAAACAGGTGCTCGGCCTCCCAGGCGGTCAGATCGCGGCTTAGCACGATCATCTGTTCGGGGTCACAGGCGCCGCCGTCCTCAAGGTGGCGCAGCACGCGGGTGAACACGCGGCCCATGTTCAACGGCACGTGCAGCGCGCTTTTGGTCAGCGCCCGGACAAAGGGTTTGTCGCGGAAATGCAGCATCCGGTTGTCCCAGCCAACCGGGTTGAATTTCGCGCAGCATCCGGTGGTGTTCACACTGGTGTCAAAGCGCGGCAGGGCGTTGGTTTCAAGGGTCTGCATCACCCCGCCCCCCGCGCCTGCAGATAGGACAGCATCGCGTCAAAGCTGCGCATCCGGTCATAATCCGCCTCGGGCATGTCAAGGTTCAGGCGTTTTCCCAGCGCCGTCACCAGCCGCAGGAAATCCATCGAATCAATGTCCAATTCGTCGCGCAGGTCTTCGGATCGGTCGATGTCGGTCAGGTCGATATCGGGGGCGATGCGGTGCAGTTCTTCGCTCAGGAGGGCGGTCATGTCTGGCTGTGTCATGGCGTGTCCGGTTTTTGCAGATGTTTGTCGATGGCGCGCAGGAAAAGCGCGCCGCGGTGGCCGTCGCTGACGCGGTGATCGGCGGCAAGGGTCAGGCGCGCGGCCAAGCGCGCCGCCACCTGCCCGTCATGGATCATCGGGTGCAGGCGCGGCGTTCCCATGCCGACGATGGCGACCTGCGGCGGATAGATCACGCCCAGCAGTTCATCGACCCCGCGATCCCCCAGCGACGTCAGCGTGATGGTCGCGTCCGACAATTCGCGCGCCCGGAACCGCCCGGCGCGCACCCGTTCGACCAGGTCGGCCATGTCGCGCATCAGCGCGTCCAGCGGTTTGTCGGCCGCGTCGAACAGCGCGGGCGCGACCAGCCCGCCGCCACGGATGTTGATCGCCATGCCCAGATGCACGGCCTGACTGGGGACAAAGCTGCCATCATAATGGCCGTTGAATTCGGGAAATTTGCGCAGCGCATGCGCCACGGCGCGGGCCACCACGGCCCCCAAAAGAACGCGGTCTTGCGGCGCACGATCCTTGTTCAGCGCCGAAACAAAGCCCTCTGCCGCGGTCAGATCGACCATGTGCGACAGGTAGTAATGCGGGATCTCGCGTTTTGATCGCGACATGGCGGCGGCAATCGCCGCGCGCATGTCGAATTGCGGCGGCGGTTTGCTGGTCGGGGCCAGCCCAAGGATATCGGCACGGGTGATCGCCCGCCCCAAAGGCAGGCTCAGCGCGCGCGGATCAACCCCGCTTTGCGCCGCCAGCCTGCGCGCCGCCGGGGTGATGCGCAGCCGCATCCCCGGATCAAAGGGCGGGATTTCCGGCATCGGTTCGGACGGGCCGGGGTCGTCATAGGGCAGGTCCTCGGGGATCGGATCATCGGGGAAGGGCTGCTCGGGGTCGGGCAGTTCGGTGGGCGGTTCCTCGGGCAGTTCGGTCGGCTCTTCGGGGTCGGGTATGTCCGGCTCGTCCGGATCTGGCACATCCTGCGCGCCGGTGTCGATCATCGCCAGGGGCGTGCCCACCGGCACCTTGGTGCCCAGCGGCACCAGCCATTCGGCCAGCGTGCCGCTCTCGAAGACCTCGATCTCGATCACGCCTTTCTGGGTTTCGACCGCGCCGATCACATCGCCGCGCTGCACCGGATCACCCGGCGCAATCAGTTGTTCAACCAGCACCCCGGCCTCCATATCCGCCCCAAGCGAGGGCATCACAAATGCGCTCATGGTTTTGCCTCCATCATCTGTTTCACCGCTTCGACGATCTTGCCCACCTGCGGGATCGCCGCCTGTTCCAGATGCGCGGCATAGGGAATGGGCACCTCTTCGCTGCACACGCGGGCAAGCGGCGCGTCGAGGTCAAAGAACGCGTCCTCGGCCAGGCGCATCCCGATTTCGGCGGCCAGGGACCCGGTTTTCCACCCCTCGTCGATGATCACCGCGCGGTGGGTTTTCGCGACCGAGGCAAGGATCGTCGGCATATCCAAAGGCCGCAGGCTGCGCAGGTCGATCACCTCGCAGGAAATCCCCCCCTGCCCCAGCGCCTGTGCCGCCTGCATCACCTTGGGCAGCGATCCGCCATAGGTGATCAGCGTCACGTCATTGCCCGCCGCGCGCACCGCCGCCCGGTCGATATCCACGGCGCCGGCGTTTTCGGCCAGTTCGCCTTCGACGTTGTACAGCATGACGTTTTCGAAAATCAGCACCGGGTCCGGGTCTTGCAGGGCGGTCCACAGCATGCCGCGCGCATCCTCCAGCGTGGCTGGCGCCAGAACCCGCAGGCCGGGAATATGGGCGTACCAGCCTTCCAGCGAATGCGAATGCTGCGCGGCCAGTTGTTTGCCCGCGCCTGTCGCCATGCGGATCACCACGGGCACGCCGAACTGGTTGCCCGACATATGGCGCAGCGTGGCGGCGGTGTTCATGATCTGATCCAGCGCGAGCAGTGAAAAATTCACCGTCATCAACTCGACAATCGGGCGCATTCCGGCCATCGCCGCCCCGATCCCCGCCCCGGCAAACCCCGATTCCGACAGGGGCGTGTCGCGGATACGGTCCGGGCCGAACTGGTCCAGCAGCCCCTTGCTGACCGCGTAGCAGCCGCCATAGCGCCCCACATCCTCGCCCATCAGGAACACCCGGTCATCGCGGGTCATGGCATCGACAATCCCGGATTTCACCGCCTCGCGGTAGGTGGTGGTGATCCTCTTGCCAGCAGCGGGCACCCGCGGCGCGGCGGGGCGGTCAGGGGCCATGACAAAGCGCGCCAGGTCTTCGATCGGCTCGTCCGTCCCGGCCTCGGAAAAGCGGACCGCATCGGCGATTTCGGCGGCGACCTCGGCCTCGATCTCGGCGATATCATCGGCGTGCAACAACCCGTTCTGTTCGGCCCATGTCTGGAACCGCACAATCGGGCCCTTGGCGCGCCACTGGGCAACCTCGTCCTTTGAGCGGTACAGCTGTGCGTCGAACATCGAATGCGGGCGAAAGCGGTAGGTCTTGCACTCAAGGAAATAGGGTTTTCCGGTCTCGGCCATCACCTTCAGCGCCCGGCGCGCCGCCGCCTCGACCGCGACCACATCCATGCCGTCGACGGTTTCGGTGGTGATGTTATAGCACTGCGCCTTGGCGGCGATGCTGGTTTCCGACTCGGTCAGATCCAGCGCCGTGCCCATGGCATAGCCGTTGTTTTCGCAGACAAACAGCACCGGGGTGTTCCACAGCGCGGCCAGGTTCAGCGCCTCGTGGAATTCACCCTCGGCCACCGCCCCTTCGCCAAAGAAACAGGTGGTCACTGCGTCGGACCCGGCCATCTTGTCGCCCAGCCCCAGCCCCACGGCCATCGGCAGCCCGCCGCCGACAATCGCATTGCCGCCGTGGAAATTATGCGCCGCGCTGAACAGATGCATCGAGCCACCGCGCCCGCGCGCGCAGCCCTCGGCCTTGCCGTACATCTCGGCCAGGATTTCACCCATCGGCACGCCGCGCGCCAGCGCATGGCCATGTTCGCGGTAGGTGGCGACGACGCGGTCCTGCCCGCGCAAGACCGGGATGATGCCCGTGGCAATCGCCTCTTCGCCGTCATACAGGTGCAGGAAACCGCGAATTTTCTGCTGGGTGTACAGTTCGGCGCATTTGTCCTCGAACCGGCGAATGCGGATCATGCCGTGCAGCAGGGCGCGGATATGGTCGTGATCCAGGCGGGGTTTGGTTCCACTCATGTCTCATCACTTTCCAGGGTCGAGATATCGCCCTCGGGCAGGCCCAGTTCGCGCGCTTTCAACAACCGGCGCATGATCTTGCCGCTGCGCGTCTTGGGCAGGTTCTTGCGAAAGGCGATGTCCTTGGGCGCCACAGCCGGGCCCAGCCGTTTGCGGGCATGACCCATCAGTTCCAACTGCAACTCTTCGGACGGCGCAAAGCCCGGTTTCAGCGCCACATAGGCCTTGACCAATTCGCCGGCGGTTTCATCGGGCACCCCGATCACGCCCACCTCCGCCACGGCGGGGTGTTCCATCAGGGCGCTTTCCACCTCGAAGGGGCCAATCAGGTGGCCGCTGCTTTTGATCAGGTCCTTGTCGCGCCCGACGAACCAGAAATAGCCATCGGCGTCGCGCATCGCCAAATCGCCCGACAGATACCAGCCATCGCGGAAACATTTGTCATAGCGCGCCTGTTCATGCAGGTAGGTCCGCATCATCGACGGCCAGCCGGGGCGCAGCGCCAGTTCGCCCATCTGGCCGGGTTCGGTGATTTCGCGCAAGGTATCACCCGAGGTGTCGACAATCCCCGCCTCGATCCCCGGCAGGGGTTTGCCCATCGACCCGGGTTTGACATCCATGCAGGCGTAATTGGCGATCATGATGCCGCCGGTTTCGGTCTGCCACCAATTGTCGTGGAAGGGCATGCCAAAGGCCTGATGGCTCCAGATCACCGCCTCGGGGTTCAGGGGTTCCCCGACGCTGGCCATGAAACGCAAGGCGCTGAAATCATGGGCGCGCACCGGGTCTGTCCCGGCCTTCATCAACATGCGAATGGCGGTGGGGGCGGTGTACCAGACGTTGACACGCTCGGCCTCAAGAATGCCGTACCAGCGTTCAAAATCAAACTCGGCCTCGTCGACGATCATCGTCACGCGGTTGGTCAGCGGCGCGATGATGCCGTACGACGTGCCCGTGACCCAGCCGGGATCGGCCGTGCACCAATAGGTATCGCCGGGGCGCAGGTCCAGCGCCAGCCGCCCGGTGACGTGATGCGCCACAACCGCCCTGTGCACGTGCTGCACGCCCTTGGGTTTGCCCGTGGTGCCGGATGTGAAATGCAGCAGCGCCGGGTCCTCGGGGCCGGTCTGGACGGTGTCGAAATCCTCTGACGCGGCCTCCATCAGCGCGCGCAGATCCTCGCAACCCTCGCCTGCCCCATCGGTCAGGAACACCTTGCGCAATTCCGGCAGACTGCCCCGCAGCCCCTGCAATTTGCGTTTGTAAAGGCGGCTGGAGGTCACGACTGCATTGCCGCCGCCGATCTCCAGCCGCGACTGGATGGGTTCGGGGCCAAAGGCGGAAAACAGCGGGCAGAACACCGCCCCCGCCTTGAGCGTTCCCAGCACCGCGATATACAATTCCGGCTCGCGCCCCAGCAGCGAATAAACCCGATCGCCGCGCCCGATCCCCTGCCCCCGCAGCACATTGGCAAAGCGGTTGGCCTGCGCCTGCAGCGCGGCATAGGTATACTCCACCCGCTCGCCCGATTTGCCCAGCCAGCGCAGCGCCACCTGTTTCCCGTGACCCGCCACAACATGCCGGTCCACCGCCTCGTGCGCGATGTTCAGCCCGCCGCCCAGACCGTCCAGCAACCCCTGCGCCTGATCCCAGCTGAAACTGGCGCGGGCGGCGTCATGGTCGGGCATGTTGGCCTGCTGCGCGCTGGCCTTGTCCTTGCGGATGATCTGCGGCTCCATCTTCGTGCCCTCCCCGTCACTGGGGCGATCATGGCACCGGGCAAGGACCCGCCATTTGATATTGATCAGTTTGCGGCGCAGCGATCTTCGCTACGCTGCAGCGAAACCGCCCCAGCGCGCAGGAGCCACCATGCCCGACACCCCGCAAGACGTCGCCAAGACCCTTGGCCTGACCAAGGGCGCGCGCCGCATTCCGCGCGGCGTCGGCACCGCGGTCGTGCTGGCCGGGCTGGTCGCGCTGGCCGGCTGGTGGTGGACCAGCGCCACCGCCGAAAAACCCGTGACCTATACCACCGCGCAGGCCGCAACCGCCGATCTGCGCGTCACCGTCACCGCCACCGGCACCGTCGAACCCACCAACCTTGTGGAAATCTCAAGCGAACTGTCCGGCACGCTGGCCCGCGTCAACGTCGATTTCAACGACCCCGTGACCAAGGGCACCGTGCTGGCCGAACTGGACACAACAAAGCTGGACGCGCAGGTTGCCGTCGCCAAGGCCGGTCTGGACAGCGCCATTGCCCGCGTCGCCATGGCCACCGCCTCGCTTGAGGACGCGCGCGAGAAATACGAAACCACCCAAAGCCTTGAGGAACGCGGCGTGTCGGCGCATCAGACGCTGGTGACGCAAAAGACCGCCTTTGTCCGCGCCCAGGCCGAACTGCAATCGGCCATCGCCGACCGGTCCCTGGCCGAAGCGGACCTGGACCTGCATCAGGCGGAACTGGAAAAGGGCTGTATCTGTTCGCCCATCGACGGCGTCGTGCTGAACCGGTCTGTCGATGCCGGGCAGATCGTTGCCGCGTCGCTGTCGGCCCCGGTGCTGTTCACCATCGCCGAGGACCTGACCAAGATGGAGCTTCAGGTCTATATCGACGAGGCCGACATAGGCCGCACCAAGGTGGGCAATACCGCAGAATTCACCGTCGATGCCTATGACGAACGGATCTTTCCGGCGCAGATCACCGAAATCCGCTTTGCCCCCGAAACCATCGACGGGGTGGTCAGTTACAAGGCGATCCTGGCGATCGACAACGCCGACATGGCGCTGCGCCCCGGCATGACCGCCACCGCCGATATCACCGTGGCGCAGATCGAACAGGCCTTGACCGTGCCCAATGCCGCCCTGCGCTATGCGCCCCCCGCCGCCCCGGTCGAGGCCGAGGAACGCTCGGGCCTGCTGGGCATGCTGATCCCCACCCGCCCCGACGACGCCGCCAGCGGCGATGCCAAGACGCTGTGGCTGCTGCGCGATGGCAAGCCGCAGGAAATCCCCATCCGCGCCGGGCAGACCGACGGCCGGTTGACCGAAATCCTGCAGGGCGATCTGAAAGCCGGGGACATGGTGATCACGGATCAAAGCGATGGCTGATCCCGACCCCGCCGCCTTTCCCCTGATCCGCCTGCGCGGCATCGGCCGGGTCTATGGCACCGGCGACATTGCCGTGCACGCCCTGCAAGGCGTCGATCTTGATATCGAGGCGGGCGAATTCGTCGCCATCATGGGCCCCAGCGGATCGGGCAAATCCACCGCGATGAACGTGCTGGGCTGCCTTGATGCGCCGACCTCTGGCACCTACCACTTTTCCGGGGTCGAGGTGGCCGGGCTAAGCGCCGACCAACGCGCCCTGCTGCGCCGCCACTACCTGGGCTTCATCTTTCAGGGCTACAACCTTCTGCCGCGCACCTCGGCGCTGCACAACGTCGAACTGCCCTTGATCTACAAGGGCCTGCCGCGCGCGCAACGTCACGCCATGGCGATCGAGGCGCTGGCCAAGGTCGGGCTGGAACACCGCGCCCATCACGACCCGTCGGAACTGTCGGGCGGTCAGCAGCAGCGCGTCGCCATCGCCCGCGCGCTGGCCGGCAACCCCAAGGTGATCCTGGCCGATGAACCCACCGGCAACCTGGACACCAGGCTGTCCGCCGAAATCATGGACCTGCTGCAACAGCTGAACCGCGACGACGGGCTGACCATCGTCATGGTCACCCACGAAAGCGACATGGCCGCCTATGCCCGCCGGTTGATCTGGATGGTCGATGGCCGCATCGAAAGCGACACCCCAACGGAACAGGCGGCCTGAGATGCTGTGGGAAACCATAAGGCTGGCGGTGCAGGCGATCCTGCGCAACGGGCTCCGGTCCTTTCTGACGGTCCTGGGCATCGTCATCGGCGTCGGCGCGGTGATCGCCATGGTCACCATCGGCCAGGGCTCGACCGATCAGGTCACCGCCGACGTGGAAAAGCTGGGCAGCCGGATGCTGATGGTGCTGCCCGGGCAGGATGCCATGGGCGGCGGCCCATCGGGCGCCACAGCCAGCAGCTTTACGCTGCGCCTGAACGACCTTCTGGAAGAACAGCTAAGCATTGTGCAGGTTTCGGCCCCCACCAGTACCACCCGCGCACGGGTGATCTATGGCAATGAAAACCGCCGGACGGATGTGGTGGGCACCGACAACCGCTATTTCACCGCCTCGCAATGGGACCTGGCGCTTGGCCGGTTCTTCGACGTCACCGAAATCAAGTCCGGCAAACCGGTCTGCGTCATCGGCGAATCCGTGCGCAAGCAGCTGTTCGGCACCTCGAACCCCCTGGGCGAGGAAATCCGCATCAAGACCCTGTCCTGCGAAATCATCGGCCTGACGAAATCCAAGGGCGCCTCGACCTTTGGCAGCGATCAGGATGATTTCGTGATCCTGCCCCTGCGCACGTTCCAAAGCCGCATCGCCGGCAATACCGATGTCGGAATGCTGGTCATGGCGGTGCACGAAGGCGTCGACACCGACCGCGCGAAACAGGAAATCGAAACCGCGATGCGCGACCTGCGCCGCATCGGCCCGGGCGAAGACGACGACTTTACCGTCATGGACATGAAGCAACTGGCCACCATGCTGACCGGGATCACCGACATCCTGACCGGCCTTTTGTCTGCCGTGGCCGGGGTCAGCCTGCTGGTCGGCGGCATCGGGATCATGAACATCATGCTGGTGTCGGTCACCGAACGCACCCGCGAAATCGGCATCCGGCTGGCCATCGGCGCGCAGGCCCGGCAGGTGCTGCTGCAATTCCTGGTCGAAGCGATCATCCTGTCGCTGTTCGGCGGGCTGATCGGCATCTGTGTCGGGCTGGGCCTGGGCCTTGTGGGGGCCAATCTGCTGAATGTGCCTTTCCGCCCCGATCCGCAGATCATCCTGCTGGCCTTTGCCTTTTCCGCCGCGATCGGCGTCATCTTTGGCTATTTCCCGGCGCGGCGCGCCGCCCGGCTGAACCCCATCGACGCCCTGCGCCACGAATGACATTTATCAAGCCGCAGCGCCCGCAGAGGGGCAAGATCGGCCCGGCAATCCCGCCCCGAACCGGCAACCCAAAGGTGACCCGATGACTGTGAATGACGACGAACTCGACCTGCTGCTGACGCTGCTGGAAACCCGCCGCGATCCGTCCGTCGCGGAACTGGACGGCGTCGGCCATGCGCTGGCCTTCCTGCTGGGCGATCGCTTTGACGCGGTGCATGGCAGCGCCGACCACCTTGGCAGCGCCGATGCCGCGATCCACATCGCCGACAAGGCCTATCCCAACTGGGTCGTGACGCTGCATGGCCGGGCCAATGACCGCGATGGCCACTGGCGCTGTACGCTGCGCGAAACCGATGCCTTTGACAAGGACGCGGTGATCGGCGCGGGGCGGTCCCCGGTGCTGGCCCAGGCGATCCTGGCGGCGGTGATGCGGCTGGCGATGCAGGCCCGCGCCTAACCCGCCTGCCCTGCCCGTCCTGCCCGCAGATCCTGCAGGATCTGCGTCACCTCGGCGT
>NZ_CP124617.1 GCF_029958925.1 Tropicibacter oceani | reverse complement strand
CCTGTTCCGGCCGCGCGGTGCCATCGCGCGTGATTGTTCAGCACGCCGCGCGGCGACACGTCATCGCCAACACACGCTGAGCGGCGCGGGGGCCGCGTGGGTGTAGGGGCCATCCCAAGGGGGCAGGGCATCACCCGGTTCGCGCTCAGTCCAGAGTGGCGTTTGGGCGGTGTCCTGTTGGCTGGGGGGCATCGCGTGCGGGACCAGGCTCAGGTGTGATGTATCGTGCTGCGCCGTGATCGTCAGGCTGCCGCCCGGGGTCATGCGTTGCGGACGATCCAGCAAATAGGCGGTGCGCCCCCAATGGCCGTCGGAACGCAGGCCATTCGACAGTTGAATGCCGGGCGCAAGCTCCATCACGAAAAACACAAAAGCCGCGTGCGCGGTGCCCGCGTCGGAACAGGTCAGATCCCGGGTCGTCTGCGCCGGCTTCATGCTGGGGCGGGCGAAATTGAACCGGAACAGGTCGATGGCAGGCCCCAGGGGTTTCAACCCGCAGGCGGCAAAGTCATTCGGCGTGATCTGCGCCAAGGTGGCAAAGTGGTGAAACGCGCCAAGGTCAAAGCCCTCTGCCACGTGCGGCCGCCAGAGGTCCAGCAGTTTGTCGCTTTCGACCAGCTGCGCCATCAGGGTGCCCTGTTCGGGGATGGCGCGCGCATCGGGTTTGGCCAGCCTGTGCATGGCATCGGTCAGCGTAGCCAGCGCGCCTTCGCCAAGCAGGACGGTATCGACGATTTCCGAGATCACGACATCGGCCGGTTCGGGAAGGTCCTTTCCGATGACCAGATCGTGCGACATCTTTGGAATGACGGTGATGCGGTCGCTCAGGCCATTGGCGTCGATGACACGGACGGCGGCCTTGGCGATCAGCGGCTGCTGTTCGCAGGTATAGACGTGTTTGGCCCCGGCGCGCGCCGCCAGCATCGCTGTCAGGCCGGCCCCACAACCGATATCCAGCACGACGTCGCCGGGTTTGACCTTGGCCGCTATCGCCTTGGCATAGGCGCGGTTGCGGCCCTTGTCCGCAAGCATCGGGAAATGCCAGCGCGGCACGAACATCTGGAAAAGCCGCTCTTGCAGGATCTGGGCTTCGTGGTGGTGGGGGTCGTTGTCCAGCGCCCTGCCAAGCAGCTGCGCCGTTCGCAGGCCGCCGTCGGTCAGCGGTTCAAGCTTTGCAAGCTGGACTAGGCGGTCGGCGTCCTGCGCGCCCGGGTCATTGAATTCATCAAACGGGGAATGGTTGTCATAGCAGCTGGGTGCATGGTCTTTTGCCATGGGTCTTTCATCCTCTTTCTAAGGAAGTGCTTTGACCCTGCCTACGCGCCGCACGTCTAAGATATGGTAAACGGGCCTTCGCGGCCGTGGCGTCCGCGTCACCCCAGTTCCAGCGTGGCGACAGCCTGCAGGCGCGCCCCTGTCGTCGGAGGATTGCCGCGATACATCCGGGCGGTGCCAAAGCTTTCGATGAAACCGTTCCGGCGCAGCCTCTGTTCGAACGCTGCGCAGGTGTCCGGGACGTCGATGATGCCGGTCGTCGCACCCAGGGCCGCGGCGGCCTGATGGGCAAGCCCAAGCGCGGTAGCAGCGTCGGGGGCAACGATTGGCCCGATTTTGCAGTCTTCGCGACACTGCCGCGCGGTGGCAAAGCCGACCAATTCGCCAGCTTGGTGGACAACCACGGTCTTGCGATTCGCAGTCTGACGCAGCCATTCGCGCAAAAACCGTTTCCGCGTGACGCCGTTCGCCGCGTGGTCGAGAACGGCAATCGCTTCGGCATCCTGGGTCCTGGCCAATGGCAATGTCAGCGGCTCGCTTGGGATAGGACCGACAAGTCGCCGGGTCCGGCCTGCCAGGACAAAGCCGGACCTGGCATAGTTTTCCTCTTGTGCGGGCACACCGTCCAGACCGATCGTCCGGTGCCCGGCATGGGCCATGGCATGGGCCCATAACCCATATCCGATGCCTTTGCCCCGATACGCCGGGCGGCACAGGTAAAGCCCCAGAAAGGCAAAGCTGTCGGAATGGTTCACGACGGAAATCCCGGCTACCGGCTGGCCATCTGTCTGGGCGACGAAAAACCCGGCCGGGTCGGCGGCATGAAAGGCCACCGCGTCGTCAATGCCGGGATTCCAGCCTTCCTGCGCAGCCCAGTCAAGCAACTGCCCGACCTCTGCCAATGTCGCGGTACGATAGGTGACCGGAGTCATCGGTTGAGCGCCTCTTTGAGAGAGGTGGCCGGTTGAACGACATTGCGAAGGTCAAGCGACGCCAAAAGATCCAGAAGGTGGCTTTTCATCAACTGCTCGGCCGCGTCCGCGTCCCGCCTTTCCAAAGCGTCAAGAAGCGCGTGATGGGCCTGCGTTTCGCACAGGGCGGCACGGCGGCGCCAATACAGTGCGATGATCAGGGACGAGCGCGAAACAAGTTCGGAAATGAAGGTCTGGATCGTCGTCTGGTCGGCGATCCGCGCGATTTCAAGATGAAATTGCCCGGACAGGAACAGCGCGCGACCGGTTTCACCGGCATCCAGCGCCGCGTGTTCCTGGTCGATGTTTTCGTGCAGCAGGGCAAGATCCGTGTCGGTCATGCGTTTGGCGGCGGAATGCGCGGTGCGCGGTTCCAGCAGGGCGCGCGCCTCAAAGACTTCGCGCGCCTCGCGCACCGAGGGCTGGGCCACAAAGGCGCCGCGGTTGCGCTTTAGCTCGATCAGGCGGCGATGTGACAGCGCCAGCAATGCGGCCCGCACGATGGTGCGGCTGATGCCATAGGCTTCGGCCAGCTCGTCCTCGCCCAGTTTTGTGCCAGGGGGAAGCCGGTGTTCGTGAATCGCGTGTTCCAGATCGGCCGCGACCGTTTCGCTGGTCCAGGGCTTGTTCAGACTGTTCATGCGCACCGTCACCGTTTTTCTTGCCTGTCATCTTTGCGATTCGGCGCTGGCGGGGCAAGCCGGGTGACACAAAGAACTCTGCATCAGTTATTGTATACAATATTGTGCGCATATTTGTGCACGGCCATGCTGCAAGTGCAAATAATTTGGACGATTTCGGTTTTCGGCGCGGCGCCAGTCGGAAATCTCTGCACTGCCGCGCCGCGTTGATCGCAAGCTGACCCTGCAAACTTGATGAGGGCGGTATGCGAACAGGATACGATCTGGAACTGGTTCACGTGACCAAGCGCTATGGCAACACCGTCGCCGTGCGCGATCTGAGCCACGTGTTCGCGCCGGGCAGCTATGTTTGCCTGCTGGGGCCGTCGGGCTGCGGCAAATCCTCGACCCTGCGCATGATCGCCGGCCACGAAGAGGTTTCCGACGGCTCGATCCTGCTGGACGGGCAGGACGTGTCTTACCTGCCTCCGGCGCAGCGTGGCACGGCGATGATGTTCCAGAGTTACGCCCTGTTTCCGCACCTGTCCGTGCGTGACAACGTCGCCTTTTCCCTGCGGATGAAGGGCGTCGAAAAGGCGACACGCCATGCCCGTGCGAACGAATTGCTGGAGCTGGTGGATATGACGCATCTGGCAGACCGGCTTCCGGCGCAACTGTCGGGCGGGCAGCAGCAGCGCGTGGCGCTGGCCCGCGCATTGGTCACCCAGCCCAAGGTGCTTTTGCTGGATGAACCCTTGTCCGCGCTTGATTCTTTCCTGCGCATCCGGATGCGCGCCGAATTGAAAAAGCTGCAGCGCGAGCTGGGCATCACCTTCATCCACGTCACTCATGGTCAGGACGAGGCGCTGGCGCTGGCCGACGAGATTGTCGTGATGAACGATGCCGTGATCGAACAGGCCGGCCCCGCGCGCGAGGTGTGGGCGACGCCAACGACCGAATTTGTCGCCCGCTTTATCGGCGGACACAACGTGATCGCGCTGGATCAGGGCAAGGTCACCGTGCGCGCCGACGCCGTGACGCTGGCCGACCACGGCATGGCCGCCACTGTCACGGCGGTCGAATACCAGGGCGCCTCTGTCGTCGTCACGACGATGACCGAGACCGGGGACGAGGTGCTCGCACTGTTGCCCGAAGCCCAGTTTTTCAATGCACCGAAAAACCCCGGCGATGCGGTCAAGCTCGCCTGGGACGAGGGGCGGCTGCACCGCCTCCGGGCCTGACAGGCCAAACTGCAAACGACCCTTTCAAACACCATCAACACAGAGGACTGACCCAATGGTAAAACCCAAGGTAGGCTATTCCCGCCGTTCGTTCCTGAAAACCAGCGGTGCCGCGATGGCCGCATCGACGCTGCCCGCCCCGATGTTGTGGGCGCAGGACACCAAGGACATCGTTCTGCGCCAGTTCGGCACCGGGGTGTCGAACCTGAACGACGTGGCCAACAAGGTAAAGGAAGATCTGGGCTTTACGCTGGAAATGACCGCGCTGGACAGCGACAGCGTCACCCAGCGTGCCGCCACCCAGCCGGACAGCTTTGACATCGCCGATATCGAATACTGGATCTGCAAGAAGGTCTGGCCAACCGGCAACCTGCAGGCGATGGATACATCGAAGATCGCCAACTACGACAAGATTGTCGGCATCTTCCGCGATGGCAAACTGACGCCCGAGTCGACCATCGCCCAGGGCACCGCGCCGCATTCGGTCGGTTTTGTTGACGGGCCCGGCGGTACCTCCTTTGCCGACAATGAAACCGGCTGGATGACCCTGATCCCGACGATCTACAACGCCGATACGCTGGGCATCCGCCCCGACCTGATCGGCCGCCCGATCAGCAGCTGGACCGAGCTTTTGAACCCCGAGTTCAAGGGCAAGGCCTCGATCCTCGACATTTCCTCGATCGGCATCATGGACATGGCCATGGTCTGCGAGGCGATGGGCGAAATCCAGTATGGCGACAAGGGCAACATGACCCGCGAAGAGATCGACAAGACCATGGCGATCTTTACCGAAGCCAAGCAGAACGGCCAGTTCCGCGCCTTCTGGAAAAGCTTCGACGAAAGCGTGAACCTGATGGCAAGCGGCGAGGTCGTGATCCAGTCGATGTGGTCGCCCGCCATCACCGCAGTCAAGTCGCGCGGCATCCCCTGCGTCTACCAGCCGTTGAAAGAGGGCTATCGCAGCTGGGGTGGCGGCATCGGCCTGTCGTCCTCGTTGTCGGGGATGGAGCTGGATGCGGCCTATGACTACATCAACTGGTATCTGTCCGGCTGGGTCGGCGGCTACCTGATGCGTCAGGGGTACTACTCGGCCGTTCCCGAAACCTCCAAGGAATTCATGTCGGAAAACGAGTGGGGTTACTGGTTCGAGGGCAAGCCGGCCACCGATGTCATCACCTCGCCCACTGGCGACAAGCTGGCCGAGGCAGGTGAGATGCGCGATGGCGGGTCCTTCTACGACCGCATGGGCTCGGTCGCGTGCTGGAACGCCGTCATGGACGAGAACCAGTACATGGTTCGCAAGTGGAACGAGTTCATCGCAGCGTGATGGGCTTCGCCTCGCGCAAGCGGGGCGACCCGCCGGGGGGCAAACGCCCCCCGGCCCGTAAGGGATTTTCAAGGCATACGGCTGGAACGCGCGCGGAGGACCGATGGCGGCAAAAATACTGAAAAACCGGCATGTTCTGGGATGGTTGCAAGCGGCCCCCCTGACCGCAGTCCTACTTGGCTTTCTTGTCGCGCCAATCGTGATGATCGTGGTCGTCAGCTTTTGGGGCGCGACCGAATTTTCGATCTACCCGGCGTTTTTGTGGGACAACTACGCTTTCCTGTTTTCGTCGCCCGTCACGTACAAGGTGTTCTGGGCCACCTTCAAATACGCCTTCATCACCTGGGCCTTGACCCTGTCGATCGGCTTTGCGGTGGCTTATTTCCTGGCCTTCCACGTGCGCAGCCTGACGGTTCAGATCGCGCTGTTCCTTGTCTGCACGATCCCGTTCTGGACGTCGAACATCATCCGCATGATTTCATGGATTCCCTTCCTGGGGCGCAATGGCATCGCCAACCAGATGTTGATCAGCTGGGGCGTGATCGATGAGCCGCTGGAATGGCTTTTGTATTCCGATTTCTCGGTCATCCTGGCCTTTGTGCACCTTTACACGCTGTTCATGGTGGTGCCGATCTTCAACACCATGATGCGGATCGACAAATCCCTGCTCGAGGCGGCGCGCGACAACGGCGCGAACGGGTTTCAGACGCTGGTCCACGTGATCCTGCCGCTGACCAAGCCGGGCATCATGATCGGAACGATTTTCGTCGTGACGCTGGTCATGGGCGACTTCATAACCGTGCGCTTCATGAGCGGGTCACAGCGGGCCAACGTAGGGCGGCTGATTTCCAACGACATTGCCTTGCTGCAATACCCAAGCGCTGCCGCGACGGCCGTGGTGCTGCTGTGTACCGTGCTGATCGTGATCGCCATCCTTCTGCGCTTCGTCAACATTCGCAAGGAGCTTTAGGATGGAGCGTCGACCCCGGTCTTTTTACCTGCTTGCCGCCTTTTTCGGCCTGTTCGTGCTGTTCCTGTATGGTCCGATCCTGACCATCGGCATCCTCAGCTTTCAGGGCCCGCAAGGGGGGCTGACCTTTCCGATGAACGGCGTTTCCCTCCATTGGTTCCGCGACCTGTTCCAGCAGCAGGCGGTCGGCGACATCTGGGGCGCGTTCCGGCGCAGTTTCGGCCTTGGCCTGATGGTCATGGTGACGACGGTAGTGGTTTCGGTCATGGCGGGGCTGGCATTCCGCAAGCGGTTCGCAGGATCGGCAATCCTGTTCTACGCGGCCATCACATCGCTTGTGATCCCGTCGATCCTTGTGTCACTGGGCGTGGGCCTGATTTTCAACCAGCTTGGTCTCAGGGTGCATTGGGCGACCAGCGGCTTTGGTTCCCAGCTGACCTGGACGCTGCCCTTTGGCCTGCTGATCATGTTCGCCGTCTTCAACCGTTTCGACAAAAGCTATGAAGAGGCGGCGCGCGATCAGGGCGCCACGGCTTGGCAGACGATCCGCCATGTGGTGCTGCCGATCATCGCCCCGTCGCTGATCGGGGTCGCGCTGTTCGGCTTTACGCTGAGCTACGACGAATTCGCGCGGACGCTGCTAACCGCTGGCAGCTACAACACCCTGCCGCTCGAGATCTATGGCATGACGACCAACGTCACGACCCCGGTCATCTATGCGCTGGGAACTCTGACGACGCTGTTTTCCTTTGGCATCATCGCGGTCTTCATCCTTGGCGCGGTCGTGATGAACAGGCGCCGCGCGCGCCGTGGATCGGATGCGGGGCAGGGCGTATGAAGATCGCCTACATCAACCCCAATGCCAGCGCCGGCATGACAAAGGCCGTCGTCACCGCAGCCCGACATGCGCTGCCCGAGGCCGAGATCCTGGGCCTGACCAACACGCAAGGACCGGCCGCCATCCAGGGGAAGGAAGACGGGCGCGCCGCGGTTCCGGGGCTTTTGGCGTTGCTGCCCGTGGCACGGGCCCAAGGGGCCGATGCCATCGTGATCGCCTGTTTCGACGATACCGGCCTGGCCGAGGCGCAGGCACAGGCGGGCTGTCCGGTGCTTGGCATCGGTCAGTCCAGTTTCGTGATGGCGAAGCTGCTTGGGCTGAGGTTCTCGGTCGTCACCTCGCTGCCGGTCTCCGTCCCGGTGATCCGGGAAAACATCCGGGATCAGGGCTTTTCCGCCCAATGCGCCTCGGTGCGCGCCAGCGATCTGCCGGTCCTGACCATCGACAGGGGCGGGCCCGCGGTTATTGCGCGGATCGCGCAGGAAATCGAGTGCGCCCGCCGCGAAGACAACGCCGCCTGCGTCATTCTGGGTTGCGCCGGCATGGCCCCCCTGAAAGACACCCTTGCCGCCCGTTTCGGTTTTGCGATCATTGATGGGGTTGAGGCATCGGCGCAGCTTGCCAGGGCTGTTGCGACAGTGCAGGGCCGGCAGCAACCGGCCTGACAGGGGTCGGTGGGCGGAAAGCGGATGATCCGTTCCCGCCCACCATGGTTTTGTCTTCAGGCGGCGGCAGGCGCTGCGGCCGGGGCCGGTTGCGCGCTGCCCTTGAAAAAGACGTAGTACAGCACCGGCGCGGCAATCAGTGTCAGCACCGATGCAAAGGCCAGTCCGCCCATGATCGTGGCCGCCATGGACTGAAAGAAGGCATCCGACAACAGCGGCAACATCCCCAGGATGGTCGTGGCGGCAGCCAGAAAGACCGGTCGCAATCGCGAGGTAGAGGCCGTCACGATGGCCGTCTCCAGCGGCAGGGACGGGTCGGCCTCGCGGGTCAGATCGATTTCCTCGACAAGCACGATACCGTTCTTGATCAGCATCCCGGACAGCGACAACAGCCCCAGAAGCGCCGTGAAGGTGAACGGCAGACCGGCGCCCAGCAGGGCCAGGCTGACCCCGTTCACAGCCATCGGCACAAGCAGCCAGATGATGATCGGCTGGCGCAGCGCGTTGAACAGCAGGACCGATATCAGCACCATGATGATCAGGCTGAAGGGCAGCTGCGCCCCTAGGGCCGCCTGCGCTTCCGAGGCGCTTTCCAGCTCGCCGCCCCATTCCAGCGCATAGCCGTCGGGGATCTCCATCGCGTCGATCGTGGCCTGGATTTCGGCCTGGACCTGTGCGGCGGTCATGCCGCGCGGGATGTCTGCGCCGACGGTGATCACCTCGGCGCGGTCGCGCCGTTGCAGCAAGGTATCCTGCGGTTCAAAGGTGAACCCGTCGATCACCTGCGCCAAGGGCACAAGCGTGTTGCCGCTGTCGGAATAGATCATGTGATCGGTCAGGGCCAGATCGCTGTCGCGCGGCGCGCGCACGATGATCGGGATCTGCCGATCCCTTTCGCGGAAGGTCCCGCCGCTGCTGCCCTCGGTCGCGAATTGCAGAACCTGGGTGATGGCGGTGCGCGAAATGCCCGCATCCTGCGCCCGTTCCGTGGCATAAAGCGGCCGCAGAACCAGTTCGCGTTCGCGCCAATCCTGACGCGGGGCGATGATGTTGTCCGATACCGCCTGCATCCGTGCGATGGCCTGATCGGCCAGATCGCGCAGCACATCGGGATCGCGGCCGGAAAACCGCACCTCGATCGGGGCGCCGCCGCCCGGCCCGAAGGCCAGCCGCTTGACCCGGAATTCACCCTGGGGAACGGCAGACAGAGCATAGGTTTCCAGCGCGTTCATCTCGTCCTCGATCACATCGAGAGAGGAGACACGCACGATCAGGTGGCCATAGCTGGGGTTGGGGTCCTCGGCCTGGTAGGTCAGCATGAAACGCGATGCGCCCTGACCGACATAGCCGGTCACCGCCTGCACTTCCTCGCGCTGGACCAGCCAGTCTTCCAGCACCGCAATATCGTCCGAGGTCTGGTGGATCGACGCGCCCTGCGGCAGCTTGTAGTGCACGAAATACAGCGGCGTGTTGCTGTCGGGAAAGAACTGCTGCTTGATCTGGCCAAACATCGCATAGCAGGCGGCAGTGCCTGCAACCAACGCCACGATGACCGGCCACCGCAGCCTGAGCGACAGGCGCAACACGGCGGCATAGCCACGGAACAGCGCGCCGTCATAGCCGTCTGACGTGCCTTCCTCGCCGCGCTTGAAGAAGTAGTGGCCCAGCAGCGGGGTCGCGGTCACCGCAAGCACCCAGGACAACAACAGGGAAATCGCGATGACGGCAAAAAGCGAGAACAGGAATTCGCCCGTTGCATCGGGGCTGAGCCCGATCCCGGCAAAGGCCATGATCCCGATCACGGTTGCACCCAAAAGCGGTATCTGCGTCTTGCTTGCCGCTTCGGTCGCCGCATCGCGCGAGCTTTTGCCGTGGCGCATGGCGATCTGCATGCCTTCGGCCACCACGATGGCGTTGTCGACCAGCATGCCCATCGCGATGATAAGGGCGCCAAGCGAAATGCGCTCCATCTCGATCGCGCCAAGCGCCATGAAGAACAGCGTGCCCACAACGGTCAAAAGCAGCGTGGAGCCGACGACGATCGCCGCGCGCCAGCCCATGAACACCGCCAGGACGATGACGACGATGGCAACCGACATCGCCAGGTTGACAAGAAAGGCGTTCGAGGCCTCTTCGACCACCGTGTGCTGGCGATAGATCGACTGGATCGAAATGCCCAATGGCAGCGAGGCGCGCAACTGGTCCAGCCGTTCGTCGACGCGTGTGCCGACCTCGACGATGTTTTCGGTGGCGATGCCGGCGACACCCAGCGTGAAGGCCTCGGCCCCGTTGTGGCGGATGATTAGGTCGGGGTCGGCTTCGCGCTCGCGGCTGATGTCGGCAAAGTCGGACAGATTGATGACCTTGCCGCCAACGCCAATCGACAGCGCGGCGATTTCGGACACGCTGTCGGACCCTTCGGGCCGTTGCACCAGTGTTCGGCCTTCGTCGCTTTGCAGCGCGCCGCCGTCGACCACTTCGTTCGCACTGGCCACGGCGCCGATGATGGCGGCAGGCGGGATGCCCAGCGTCGCGGTCAGCGCCAGGTTGGGTTCGACATAGATGACTTCGTTCGGAACGCCGGACAGCGCCACATCCGACACGCCGGACACAAGCAGCAGTTCGCGCCGCAGAAAGGTGGACAGTTCATTGATTTCCGCATCTGAAAACCCCGGTGCCGACACCGCGTAGTACAGCCCGTAAACATCCCCGAAGCCGTCGTTGACGAAAGGCGGGGTCGCGCCGCTGGGCAGCGCTGCCTCGGCGACGCGGTTGCGCAGTTTGGTCCAGATCTGCGGCAGTTGGGTGCCGTCATAGGTGTCCTGCATGTTCACCGTGATCCAGGACAGACCGGGCTGGTTCATGGACTGGATGTCCTTGACCTCCCCCATCTTCTGGATCTGCGATTCCAGGGGTTCGGTCACTTCCAACGCCACCTCTTCGGCCGAGGCGCCGGGGTATTGCGTGACGACAACGGCGGTCTTGATGGTAAAGGCGGGGTCCTCCAGCCGGCCAAGGGTGGCAAAGCCCCAGAGCCCGCCGAGCAGGCAGATCAACATGACGATCCAGGTATAGATCGGACGGTTGATGGAAAAACGTGCGATATCCATCAGGTCATTCCCCGAAAACGGTAAAGCGGCGCACGGTTGCGCCGTCGTCCAGCTGGTTGGCACCGCTGACCACGATTTCCTGACCGTCCTGCAAACCGGCGATCACCTCGACCGTGCCATTGTCACCCGGGGTGATCTGTACCGGTGTCCGCGTCACGCTGCCCTCGTCCGCACCGGCGGGTTCGAACACCATGACATAGGTGCGGTTGTCATTGCCGATGACGATGGCCGAGCCGGGCACCTCGATCTTCTGGTCGCCGGTGCGCAGGTTCGCGCTGACCGTGGCCGAAGATCCGGGCAGGATGATTTCGTCCTGGGGCACGGGCATCCCCAGCGTGATGCTGTAGGTCTGGCCGATATCCGCGGTTTCCGCGTTGTATTCGCGGATTTGCAGCGGATAGGACGCGTCGCTGGCCGGAAAGGTGGCGCGCAGGGAAACGTCTGCATCGCGCCCGGCGCGCTGGAACAGGGTTTCGGGCACGTCGATCTCGATCCGCAGTTCGGACATGTCGTGCAGGCGGACAACCGGGGTGCCCGCGCCCACGGTCGAGAAATTCGGCACCAGACGCGTTGCGACCACGGCATCAAAGGGGGCATGCAAGGTGGCGTGTTCCAGGTTGCGTTCGGCCGTGCGCACCGCGATGTCGTTCAGGGTCAGCGTCGTCCTTGCGTCCTGCAGGTTCGTTTCGGCCACCGAAGACCCGGCCAGCTGTTCATAGCGCGCAACGGTGCGCTGCGCCTGGTCGTCGTTGGCCTGCGCCTGTTCCAGCGCCAGCTGGAAAGGTTCCAGATCCATTTTCGCCACGACGGCGCCCTTGGGGATGGTTGTGCCTTCTTCGACGGGCAGTTCGACGATCTGGCCGCCGACCTGAAAGGCCAGGTCCACGGTTTCACGCGCGACGACCTTGCCAAAGAACACGCGGCGGATCTCGGCCTGACCGGTGGTCACCTTTTGCAGCTTGACGATCGGCGCATCGGCCAGCGCGACAGCAGGGCAGAGCAGTCCGAGCACCAGCGCCAAGGCCGGGGCAAGCGGCAGGCGGGCATTTCGCCGCTGTCCGCGGTATTCAAATTCAGTTGGCATTTTCGTCATGTCCTGTGTGTGTGGCGTCCGGCGCGCGCTGCCCGGCAACGGATAGGCAAAGTTGTCTGAGGGTGCGCAGTTGCGAAACCAGGTCTGCCCGGTCGCGCGCATGCGACGTGGCGGCCTTGGCCGAGCGTTGCGCAAAATTCGATAGGTCGGCAACGCCAAGCCCGGCGCGGGCCAGGGCGGCCTGATGCGGTTCAAGAACCTCTGCGAGGACCTCCTGGAACCTGCAGGCCGACTGTTCCAGCGCTTCCTGGCTTACGGCATTCACCCCTTCGATGAATTCCTCGGCGTTCGGCATGGCCTGAACGATGTCATAGGCGTTCAGGGCCATGCGGTCGAAAAAGATGTCCAGCCTGTCGCCAAGCGATTCGGCCTGTTCCAGCCCTTGCCGGATTTCGTCGATTGCGGCGTCGGTATAGCGCCCGATCAGATCGCGCAGGATGTCGTCCTTGTTGCGAAACCGGTTGTACAGGGTCTGCCGGGAAACGCCGGCCTCCTGGCACAGATCGCCCATGCTGGTCCGTTTCACGCCGTAGCGCGAAAAGACCTGCAGGGCAGCGTCCAGAATCTCTTGCTTCAACTCATCCATCGGGGGTGCCGTCCGCTGTGATCCGCGCTCTATTTACAAACGCACCAGATTTGTCAATCTGTAGTTCTTCGGTTTTTTATCCGACTGGATGCGTGAATGCCGCAATGACAGGCTTTTGGGATCTTGGGTCAAAGTTCCGACTTGGCGGAAAACAATGTTGTTGTCATGCCCGGAACCCAGCTATCTACCGGTAACTTTGCCCCGATTTTCACCGCCGCCACCGAAAGGCGCGCATCCAGATCTTGCCGGGCGGCCTTTAAGGTCGCCCTTTCGTTTTCAAGGCTTCCCATGACCATCACCCATCTTGTCACCCACTCTGGCGGTTTCCATGCCGATGAACTGTTGTCCACGGTTGTCCTGGCCCGGCTGTTCCCCGATGCAACCCTGGTACGGTCGCGCGATGTGGATTGGACGACGCCCGCAGAAGGCAAGATCATCTACGATGTTGGCCGCGCCCATGACCCAAAGGCAGGCATTTTCGATCATCACCAGCGGCCAAACCCGCTGCGCGCCGATGGCCAGCCCTACAGCTCGTTTGGGTTGATCTGGGCCCGCTATGGGCATGACTACCTGCGCGCGCTTTCGGTTCCCGAACAGGATCTGGACGACATTCACCGCAGTTTTGACCAGGGTTTTGTCCTGCCCATCGACCTGATGGACAACGGCGCGTTGGAACCTTCGGCGGCGGGCCCCCTGGCGGGCATGACGCTGCCGGTCCTGTTGGAAACGCTGAAGCCGGCCTTTGACGATCGCGGCGATGATGCCGATGATCGGGCCTTTGACGCGGCGCTGCCCGTCGCCCGCGCCTTTGTCGAGGCGGCGATCCGGGGCAGGGCCGCCAAGCGCCGCGCCGAAGCGGTCGTGTTGCAGGCCATCACGGCGGCCGGATCATCCCGGGTTCTGGAATTGCCCATGGGCATGCCGTTCCGCGCGGGTGTCGAAAAGGCGGGGGCCGATCATCTGTTGTTCGTCGTGCATCCGCGCGGCACCGACTGGGCCCTGACGACGATCCGCCGGGGGTCCGACACTTTTGAAAACCGCGCCGACCTGCCCGAGGCCTGGGCCGGGCTGACCGATGCCGCGCTGGAAGAGGCCTCTGGCGTCAAGGGCGCCAAATTCTGCCACAACGGCCGGTTCATCGCCGTGGCCGACAGCCGCGAGGCCATTTTGAAGATGGCCGACCTGGCAGTGACCGCCGCGATCTGACCTCAAGGGCCTGCCGTGCCTGGGCCGGGCACGGGCGGGCAACCCTGTCCCAGGACGCGGATTTTCCGCCCGGCGCCATAATGCGCAGGCTTTTTCCATGCTGGACAGCATATCGGATATGCTGTCACGATGACACCTGAGCGAAGTTAACCTGTGACTTTCCTGTGCGGGCCTGCTAAGCGGACATGGATCTGATAGCGCTAACACGCATCTGGTCAGGCCCGCGTTCCGTTTTGGGATGGATAGGGATCTTAAAAGGAGAGAACGCAAGATGGCAAAACGTCAGTCCGGCCCAAAGGTTACGGCTGCTCCGGGTTTGCCCGGCTTTCTGTCCGCCTCTGATCTGCAAGCGCTGAACGAAGGGCGCCATAGCGCCCCCTTCGATGTCCTTGGCCCGCACAAAAGCGGCAACAAACGCTGGATCGCCAGCTTTCAGCCAGGCGCAATTGAGGTGATCGTCAATGTCGCGGGCAAGAAGACCGCGCTTCCGCGTCTTCAGGGTGATGTCTTTGCCGGGCCGGTTGCCGGGGCCGACTATACCCTGACCATGCGCTATGACGGCGGGGCCGAACACGAAACCCGCGATCCCTATGCCTTTGGCCCGGTGCTGTCGGATTTCGACCAATACCTGATGGGCGAAGGCACACACCGCGAATTGTGGCGCGCGCTGGGGGCGCATGTCTGCGAACACGAGGGCGCGAAAGGCACGCATTTTGCCGTCTGGGCCCCGAATGCGCAGCGCGTATCGGTCGTGGGGGATTTCAACATGTGGGATGGTCGCCGCCATCCCATGCGCCGCGTCGGCGCCACCGGGTCATGGGAGATTTTCCTGCCCGACGTGGCCGAGGGCGCCCTGTACAAATACGAGATCGTCGGCGCCGATGGCAACCTGCGGCTAAAGGCCGACCCGGTGGGATTCGGATCGCAGCACCCGCCGGAAAAGGCATCGGTGGTGCGCGACATCAAGGGCTATGGCTGGAAAGACGCGGGCTGGATGGCCGAGCGTGCCGAGCGCGGCGCGCGCACGGCCCCGATTTCCATCTACGAGGTGCATCTGGGATCGTGGCGGCGGCGCTGGGACCAAGAGGGTCGGCCCCTGTCGTACAAGGAGCTGGCGCAGGATCTGGTGGGCTATGTCAAGCATATGGGCTTTACCCATATCGAGCTGCTGCCGGTGTCGGAATTTCCGTTTGACGGGTCGTGGGGCTATCAGCCGGTGGGTCTGTTCGCGCCGACGATCCGCTTTGGCCCCCCGCATGAATTCCGCGATTTCGTCGAGGCCGCGCATGACGCAGGGATCGGCGTTTTGCTGGACTGGGTGCCGGGGCATTTCCCGACCGACGACCATGGACTGGCGCAATTCGACGGCACGGCCCTGTATGAACATGCGGACCCGCGCGAGGGGTTTCACCAGGATTGGAACACGCTGATCTATAACTACGGGCGCACCGAGGTGAAAAACTACCTTGTGTCCAACGCTCTGTACTGGATGGAGGAATACCATCTGGACGGGCTGCGGGTCGATGCGGTCGCGTCGATGCTGTACCGCGATTATTCACGCCAGGAAGGCCAGTGGATTCCGAACAAGGACGGCGGGCGCGAGAATTACGAGGCGATCGATTTCCTCAAGGAAATGAACGTCGCGGTCTACGGGGCCTACCCGGACGTGATGACCGTGGCCGAGGAAAGCACGTCGTTTCCCGGGGTGTCGCAGCCGGTCTTTGGCGGCGGGCTTGGCTTTGGCTACAAGTGGAACATGGGCTGGATGAATGACACGCTGTCCTACATGCAGCGCGATCCGATCCACCGCAAATACCACCAGCACAACATGACCTTCGGCATTCACTATGCCTTTTCCGAGAATTTCATCCTGCCGATCAGCCACGACGAAGTGGTGCACGGCAAGGGGTCGATGCTGGAAAAGATGCCGGGCAACGAGGCCGAGAAATTCGCCAACCTGCGGGCCTATTACGGGTTCATGTGGACGCATCCGGGCAAGAAACTGCTGTTCATGGGCTGCGAATTCGCCCAGCCCGAGGAATGGAGCCACGCCGGCGAGCTGAACTGGCACGCGGCAGAGCAGCCCGCACATGCCGGGGTGCAGCAGTTGGTGCGGGATCTGAACGCGCTGTATCAATCGACACCGGCGCTGCACGTCAAGGACTGTCAGCCCGAAGGCTTTGCATGGCTGAACGGTGACGCCGATCAATCGACGCTGGGGTTTGTCCGCTACGGCGACAAGGGTGACGCACCGGTCGTGGTGATGTGCAACTTTACCCCGGTCGAGCGGTCCAGCTTTCGGGTTGGCGTGCCAGAGGCGGGCCATTGGGACGAAGTGCTGAACACCGACTCGCAGCTGTACGGCGGTGGCAACCGGGGCAATCTGGGTGGGCTCACGTCCACTCCGGTGGCCTGCGACGGGCAGGAGGCATCGGTTGAAATCACCCTGCCGCCGCTGTCGACGGTTGTGCTGCGGCTGCGCAAGGAATCATAAGTCAAGGGAGGAGGGGATTTCATGGAAACCAAGAGACTGACACAAAGGTCGATGGTCTTTGTTCTGGCTGGAGGGCGCGGTAGCCGCCTGAAGGAACTGACCGACAAGCGGGTGAAGCCGGCGGTCTATTTCGGCGGCAAGACGCGGATCATCGATTTCGCACTGTCCAACGCGATGAATTCGGGCATCCGGCGCATGGCGGTGGCGACGCAATACAAGGCGCACAGCCTGATCCGTCACATGCAGCGCGGCTGGAACTTTTTCCGGGCCGAGCGCAACGAATTTCTGGACATCCTGCCCGCCTCGCAACGGTCCGGGACGGAAAGCTGGTACAAGGGAACCGCTGACGCGGTGACGCAGAACATCGACATCGTCGACAGTTACGGCGTTGATTACGTCATCATTCTGGCAGGCGATCACATCTACAAGATGGATTACGAGATCATGCTGCGCCAGCATGTCGAAACCAGCGCCGATGTCACAATCGGCTGTCTGACCGTGCCGCGCGAAGAGGCCACGGCCTTTGGCGTGATGGCGACAGACGACACCGGGCGCATCACATCCTTCCTGGAAAAACCCGCCGATCCGCCGGCCACGCCCGAAGACCCCAGCAAGGCGCTGGCCTCGATGGGGATTTACGTCTTCAAGTGGGATTTCCTGCGCGATCTGCTGGAAAAGGACGCCGAGGACACCAATTCAAGCCATGATTTCGGCAACGATCTGATCCCCGAGATCGTCAAGCACGGCAAGGCCGTGGCGCATCGTTTCGACGAAAGCTGTGTGCGTGCCGATGGCGCGCCGGCCTATTGGAAAGATGTCGGCACCGTCGACGCCTTTTGGGAAAGCAACATCGACCTGACCGATTTCACGCCCGAGCTGGACCTGTGGGACAAAAGCTGGCCGATCTGGACCTATTCCGAAAGCGTGCCGCCCGCCAAGTTCATCCATGATGAACACGACCGCAGGGGGATGGCGATTTCCTCGATGATTTCGGGCGGCTGCATCATTTCAGGGACCGAGGTGCGCAATTCGGTGATCTTTACCAATGTGCACTCCAATTCCTATTCGGTACTGGATCAGGCGGTCGTACTGCCGCGTGTCGTCGTCAACCGCTCGGCCCGGCTGCGGCAGGTGGTGATCGACAGTGGCGTGATCATCCCCGAGGGCCTTGTCGTCGGTGAGGACCCCGTCGAAGACGCCAAGTGGTTCCGTGTGACCGAGCGCGGCACCACGCTTATCACGCAACCCATGCTGGACAAGAGAGCCGCTAGCCTATGACCCGTATCCTTTCCGTTGCCTCCGAATGTGCGCCCCTGATCAAGACCGGGGGCCTGGCGGATGTGGTGGGCGCCTTGCCCGCCGCCCTGACTGCCCTTGGGGACGAGGTGAAAACCCTTGTCCCGGGCTATCCGGCGGTGATGGAAAAGCTGGGCAAGACCAAAGAGGTTGCCGTTTTCGACGACCTCTTTGGCGGCTCGGCGGGCCTGTTGTCGACAAAAAGCGCCGGGTTGGACCTGCTGGTGCTGGACGCGCCGCATCTGTTCGACCGTGTGGGCGGGCCCTATCTGGGCCCCGATGGCAAGGATTGGCCCGATAACCCCGAACGCTTTGCCGCGTTGTCCTGGGTGGCTGCGCATGTCGCGGTGCAGGGGGCAGGGGGCTGGGTGCCGCAGGTGGTGCATGGCCACGACTGGCAGGCCGGATTCACGCCGGAATACCTGCATGGCATGGGCTGCGATGTGCCCTTTGTCTTTACGATTCACAACGTCGCCTTTCATGGCAATGCCCCGGCGGATCGGCTGGGCAGTCTGCGGCTGGACCCTTGGCGGTTCACGCCGGGGCATTTTGAATTCTGGGGGCAGATTTCGGCCCTGAAGGCCGGGCTGATGGGCGCGCAGCGCATCACCACAGTGTCTCAGACCTATGCCGAGGAATTGCTGACCGCCGAATTCGGTATCGGCATGGACGGGATCCTGCGCGACCGGCAGGCGGTGCTGAACGGTATCGTGAACGGCATCGACACCGATGTCTGGAACCCCGAAACCGACCCCGAGATCACACCCTACAAGGCCCCCAAGGGCAAACAGGCGAACAAGGACGCCCTGCGCGCCGAGTTCGGATTGCCCGAGGCCGATGGCCCCTTGTGCGTGCTGGTATCGCGGTTGACGCAGCAAAAGGGCATTGATCTGCTGATCGACGCCATCGACGCGCTACTGGAGCGCGGCGGCCAACTGGCGCTGCTGGGCTCGGGCGATCCCGCGCTTGAGGCGGCGGTGCAGCATCTGGCGACGCGTCACCCCAACGTTGCGGTCAGGATCGGCTATGACGAGGGGCTGTCGCACCGGATGATGGCGGGGGCGGACGCGATCCTGGTGCCGTCGCGGTTCGAACCCTGCGGCCTGACGCAGCTGTATGGGCTGCGCTATGGCACCGTGCCGCTGGTCGCGCTGACCGGCGGGCTGGCCGACACGGTCATCAACGCCTCGCCGGCGGCGCTGGCGCGCGGGGTTGCCACGGGCATCCAGTTTTTCCCGATCACCGGGCGGGCGCTGGCCAACGCCTTCGGGCGGCTGTGCGATCTATATGACACGCCCAAGGTCTGGACCGCGATGCAGCGCAACGCGATGAAGCAGCCGGTGGGCTGGGAAACCTCGGCCGCGGCCTATCACGCCCTTTATGACGCAGTGACAGAAGGCTGACATGACAACGCGGTTTCCGATCCGGGCGGGGCACGCCTATCCTTTGGGTGCGACGTTTGACGGCGACGGCGTGAACTTTGCCGTCTTTTCGCAGCATGCGACGCGGGTGACGCTGTGTCTGTTCAATGAAAAGGGCGTGGAAACCCAGGTGATCCCGCTGCCCGAACGCGAGGGGCATGTCTGGCACGGTTATATATCGGGAATGCGACCGGGGCAGCAGTACGGGTTTCGGATGCACGGGCCGTACAAACCCGAGGAAGGCCATCGGTTCAACCACAACAAGCTGCTGATCGACCCCTATGCCAAGCGGCTGACCGGGCACCCGATCTGGAACGATGCCCTGTTCGGCTATACCGTCGGCGATCCGGCGGGGGACCTGAGCTTTGACGCGCGCGACAGCGCGCCGTTCATGCCGCGATCTGTCGTGGTCGATCCTTCGTTTTCCTGGGGGCAGAAATCCCGGCCGAACCATGCGATGTCCGACACGATCCTGTACGAAGCGCACGTCAAGGGCCTGACCGCCGGGCGCCGGGATATCGACGGGCGGGGCAGCTATCTGGCGATGGCCTCGGACCCGATCCTGGAGCATCTCAACCGGTTGGGGGTCACGGCGATCGAATTGCTGCCGGTGCAGGCCTTTGTTGACGATCAGTTCCTGATCGACAAGGGGCTGCGCAACTATTGGGGCTACATGACCTACGGGTTCTTCGCCCCCGAGCCGCGCTATATGCAAAGTACGGATATCGCCGAGTTCCAGCAGATGGTCGCGCGTTTTCACAGCGCCGGGATCGAGGTCATTCTCGATGTGGTTTACAACCACACCGCCGAGGGTGGCGAGACCGGGCCGACGCTGGCCTTTCGCGGATTGGACAACGCCAGCTATTACCGGCTGACGGAAAACCCGCGCTATTACGTCAACGACACCGGCTGCGGCAACACGCTGGATTTCGACAACCCGTTCACCTTGCGCCTTGTCATGGACAGCCTGCGCTATTGGGTCGAGGTCATGCATGTGGATGGCTTCCGCTTTGACCTTTGCTCGACCCTGGGCCGGACGGGCGGCGAGTTTGACCGCGACGGGCCGTTTTTCCGGGCGATCCGGCAGGACCCGGTGTTGAACCGCGTCAAGCTGATTGCGGAGCCTTGGGATGTGGGGCACGGCGGCTATCAACTGGGGGCTTATCCGGCGCCCTTTGTCGAATGGAACGACCGGTTCCGCGATGATGTGCGGCGGTTCTGGCGCGGCAATCAGGGGATGGTCGCGGGCATGGCGGCGCGGCTGACCGGCTCGGCGCAGTATTTCGACCATGACGGGCGCCCGGCGACCAGTTCGGTGAATTTCATCACCGCGCATGATGGCTTTACCCTGATGGACACGGTCAGCTATTCGCACAAACACAACGAGGCCAACGGCGAGGACAACCGCGACGGCCATTCGCACGACTTTTCCGACAACTTCGGCGTCGAAGGGCCGTCGGACGACCCACAGATCATCGCCGCGCGCGCCCGCCGCCGCCGCAACATGATTGCGACCTTGATGCTGAGCCAGGGCACGCCTATGCTGTTGGCGGGCGATGAGCTGGGCAATTCGCAGGACGGCAACAACAACGCCTATTGCCAGGACAACCCGATCGGCTGGATCGACTGGGACGGGGCAGATGACGCGTTCATCGGTTTTTGCCGCAAGGCCATCGCCTTTCGCAAGGCGCACCCGATCCTGCACCAGCGGCTGTTCCTGCACTCGCGGTCGCGGCTGGTGGACGGGGCGCCGGATGTGTTCTGGCGTCGCGCGGACGGCGAGGCGATGGCGCAAGAAGACTGGGACAACCCCGATCACAAGATCATCGTGGTCGAATTGCGCATGGCCTCGGGCAGTCCCGAATACGTCAAGCGCGAGGGCGCGCTGCTGGTGGTGTTGAACGCGGGCGAAAAGACAAGGATCACGCTGCCCGAGGTGCCGCAAGGCAGTGCCTGGGTGCGCCGGTTTGACACCGCTGAAACGGGTGCAGGCGGCGCGGTGATCGAGGCGGATGCCGTCACCGTCTTTGTGCAAGAAGCGGACCCGGCCAAGGCCGCCGGGTGATTTGAGGACAGACCACAATGGCCGCACGCGTCCCTGAACCTGATATCTTTGACCTGCGTCTGGCGCGCAGCGCAGGCGACCTGTGGCCGATGCTGGAACAGCTTTATGGCGCACACCCCGCCTATGCGCAGATGCAAGACGACCTGCGAGACGCGATGCGCAGCGCCTGGAAGGCGCGGCCAGCCGACCTGAGGACCCTGGATTTGCAGCGCGATCTGGAACCGGACTGGTTCCAGCGCCCGGACATGGTTGGCTATGTGTTTTACATCGACCGCTTTGCCGGCGACCTGAAGGGCGTGCACGACCGGCTGGACTATCTGCAAAGCCTTGGGGTGACGTATGTGCACCTCATGCCCTGCCTGAAACCCCGCCCCGGTGACAGTGACGGCGGCTATTCGGTGATGGATTACCGGCAGGTGAACCCGGCCTATGGCACGATGGCGGATTTGCAGGCGCTGGCGCAGGCCCTGCGCGCACGCGGCATGTCGCTGTGCATCGACATGGTGCTGAACCACACCGCCAAGGAACACGACTGGGCCGTGCAGGCGGCCAGGGGCGATGCCGCGCATCAGGACATGTACCTGATGTTCGACGATGACCGCCTGCCCAAGGCCTATGAGAAAACCCTGATCGAGATTTTCCCCGACAATGCGCCGGGCAGTTTCACTTATTACGAGGGTCTGGACAAATGGGTCTGGACCACCTTCAACGAACACCAGTGGGATCTGAACTGGGCCAACCCCCGGGTTTTCCTGGAAATCGCGAAAATCATGCTGTTCCTCGCCAATCAGGGCGTCGATGTGCTGCGGCTGGATGCGGTGGCCTTCATGTGGAAACGCATGGGCACGCGCTGCCAGTCAGAGCCCGAGGTCCACATGATCCTGCGCGCGCTGCGGGCGGTGACGCGGATCGTGGCAGCCTCGGTCCTGCATCTCGAAGAGGCGATCGTTGGCCCGGCAGAAATGCTGACCTATTTCGGGCGCGGCGAACATGACGGGCGCGAAGGCAACCTGGCCTATCACAACAACCTTATGGTGCAGTTCTGGAGCGCCCTTGCAACGCGGGACACCGGGTTGATGACCCATGTGCTGCGCAGCCATTTCCCCGAGACCCTGACCAACGCGACCTATGCCACCTATATCCGCTGCCACGACGACATCGGCTGGGCGATCACCGATGAGGACGCGGGCGCGCTGGGGCTGACGGGCCATGGTCACCGGGGCTTTCTGGCGGATTTCTACGAAGGGGTTTTCCCCGGCTCTTTTGCGCGCGGCGCGCTGTTTCAGGTGAACGAGGAAACCGGCGACAAACGGGTGTCTGGCAGCTTTGCCTCGCTTGCCGGGTTGGAGCGGGCGCTGGACCGGGCCGACGCGCAGGGCATGGAACTGGCGGTGCACCGCATTTTGCTGGGCAATGCCTTGATCGCATCGTTCGGTGGTGTGCCCCTGATCTACATGGGCGACGAAATCGCCCTGACCAATGATTACGGGTATTTGCAGGTGCCCGAACACGCCCACGACAGCCGCTGGATAAACCGCCCCCACATGGATTGGGACCGGGCCGCCTCCGCCGAAACCGGCACCGGCCCCGAGGCGCAGGTGTTGCAGGGCACGCGGCATATCTATGCGCGCCGCAAGGCCACGCCGCAAATCCACGGCGGTTATCCCACGCGCATTCTGGACAGCGGGCAGAAATCGGTTTTTGCCTTTGGCCGGATTGCGCCCACCGGCACCCTGCTGTGCCTTTTCAATTTCTCGGAAACGTGGCAACACCTTCCGCTTGATTGGCTGCGGGCGCAGGGGGTGGTGCATTTTCACGATGCCCTCTCTGACGCCGCTGTCAGCCTTGACCCCGATACCTATGCCTTGCCGCCCCTTGGGCGCGTCTGGCTGACCTGAGAACGCACTGGAACAGTTATGAATGCCATGAACACCCTGTCCGCGGATCTGCTGCGGGCCCGCATTGCCCAGCATCTGACGTACACCATGGGCAAGGACAAGGCCCACGCCAGCACCTATGACTGGCGCATGGCGGTCAGCTATACGGTGCGTGACCTGATCGTGGACAGCTGGTTCGAAGCGACGCGCAAGACCTACGAAGAGCAAGGCAAGCGGGTCTATTACCTGTCGATGGAATTCCTGATCGGCCGTATCCTTGAGGATGCGGTGATCAACCTTGGCTTGCACGAACAGATCGAGGAAGTGCTGGCCGAGGACGGCATGTCACTGATGGACGTGGTCGAGAACGAGCCCGACGCGGCGCTGGGGAATGGCGGGCTGGGGCGTCTGGCGGCCTGTTTCCTTGAAAGCATGTCGACGCTGGGCTGCCCGGCCTTTGGCTATGGCATCCGCTATGAACACGGGCTGTTCCGCCAGCGTTTCCAGGGCGGACGTCAGGTCGAAACCCCCGAGGATTGGCTGAACCAGCCGCACCCGTGGGAATTCGAGCGCCCCGAGGCCTGCTATACCGTGCCGTTCAAGGGCCACGTCGACACCAGGGATGGCAAGGCGACGTGGCATCCGGCGGAAACCGTGCTGGCGCGCGCATACGATACGCCCGTGGTCGGCTGGCAGGGCAAGTGGTCGAACACGCTGCGCCTGTGGGGGGCGCACCCGACGGAACTGTTCGATCTGGAGCGCTTCAATTCCGGCGATCACACCGCCGCCGCCGCGCCCGAGGCGCTGGCGCGCACCCTGTCGCGGGTCCTGTACCCCGAGGATACCACCGACAGCGGCAAGGAATTGCGCCTCAAGCAGGAATATTTCCTGACCTCGGCGGCGTTGCAGGACATCCTGCGGCGGTTCCTGTCGGAATATGACGACCTGTCCCTGCTGCCACAAAAGGTCGCGATCCAGATGAACGACACCCACCCGGCGTTGGCCGGGCCGGAACTGATCCGGCTGTTGGTGGACGTGCACGGGCTGGAATGGGACCGCGCCAAGACGATTGCGCAGGGCTGTTTGAACTACACCAACCACACCCTGCTGCCCGAAGCGCTGGAAAAGTGGTCGACATGGCTGATGGGGCGGGTCCTGCCGCGCCACATGCAGATCATCGAACGCATCGACGCCGAACATCACGCGGCGACGGACTGCCCGCCCGATCTGCGCATCGTGCACCACGATCAGGTGCATATGGGCACGCTGGCCTTTGTCATGGCCAGCCATGTCAACGGCGTGTCGGCGCTGCACAGCGACCTGATGAAGCAGACCGTCTTTGCCGATCTTGACCGCGCCTATCCGGGCCGCATCCTGAACCAGACCAACGGCGTGACGCCGCGCCGCTGGCTGAAACTGTCCAACCCCGCCTTGTCGCAGGTGATCACCGAGACAATCGGCACCGGCTGGGAGGACGATCTGGACCGCCTGAAAGAGCTGACAGAGCACGACAGCCCGGACCTGCGCGCCGCGCTGCGCCGCGCCAAGCGCGCCAACAAGGTCGCTTTTGGCAACTGGGTGCAGGCCAACATGGGGCTGACACTGGACCCGGACGCGATGTTCGACGTGCAGATCAAGCGGGTGCATGAATACAAGCGCCAGCTTTTGAACGTCTTTGAAACCATCGCGCGCTGGAACGCCATCCGCAAGAATCCCGGCGCGGACTGGACCCCGCGCGTCAAGATCTTTGGCGGCAAGGCGGCACCGGGCTATTTCACCGCCAAGGAAATCATTCGCCTGATCAACGACGTGGCCAAGGTGGTCAACAACGACCCGCTGACCAGGCACCTGCTTCAGGTGGTCTATCCGGCGAACTACAACGTCTCGATGGCGCAGCGGCTGATCCCTGCGGCGGACCTGTCCGAGCAAATCTCGACCGCGGGCAAAGAGGCGTCGGGCACCGGCAACATGAAGTTCACCATGAACGGGGCGCTGACCATCGGCACGCTGGACGGGGCCAACGTGGAAATCCGCGAACACGTGGGCGCGGAAAACTTTTTCCTGTTCGGCATGACGGCGGACGAGGTGCTGGAACGCTATCGCAAGCCTGATCACGCGCGCTCGGCCATCATGGCCAGCCAGGAATTGCAGGACGTGTTGCAGATGCTGGCCGAAGGCCGCTTCAACCCCGAGGAACCAACGCGCTATCACGGGCTGCTTGATCACACCTGGAACCACGACCCGTTCCTTGTCGCCTCGGACTTTTCGGCGTTCCTGGCTTGCCAGACCAAAGTTGACGCGGCCTATGCCGATACGGACCGCTGGGACGGCATGGTTCTGCGCAATATCGCGGGATCGGGGTACTTTTCGTCGGATCGCACGATCCGGGGGTACATGGAGCAGGTCTGGGATGCCAAAAGCCTGCTGAACCGGTAAGCGCCGCGTGCCCCGGGCTTGACCCGGGGCCTCTGGCGATGAGGTCCCGGGTCAAGCCCGGGACGACGCGCCGTTCATTTGGATGCAGAGGCCTTGAGCGTCAGCGTCCCGTCATTTTCGATGTAGGCAAAGCCATTGCCCGGCAGGGTCAGCGTATCCTTGGCCAGTGTCGCATTTTGCGGGCCTGACAGTTTGCCGTCGCCTTTGACGGTCAGGGTCAGCGGCTTGGGCGACAGGTTGAACACGCAGGTCAGGGTCTGCTTGTCCGCCTTGCGGTGAAAGGCCAAAAGCGGCTCGGGCAGGTTCAGGAACACCGTTTTGCCATGGGACAAGGCGGCGCTGGATTTGCGGAAGGCGATGGCCTGTTTGAAAAAGGCAAGGATGCCGTCCGGGGTCTGCGCATCGACCGCCTTGGCCGCCTGCGGCGGCTTGACCGGCAGCCAAGGTTTGCCGGTTGAAAACCCGGCATTCGGCGCGTCTTTTTCCCACACCATAGGCGTGCGGCAGCCGTCACGCCCCTTGACCGCAGGCCAATAGCGCAGGGCAGGCGGGTCGGTCAGTTCTTCGTAGACCAGTTCGGTTTCGGTCTGGCCCAGCTCTTCGCCCTGGTAGATGCCGATGGTGCCCTCGAACGACAACAACATGGCACAGGCCAGCCGGGCGATACTGTCCTCGGACACGGCGTGTTCGGCCCAGCGGGTGACTTCGCGCGGCACGTCGTGGTTGCTGAAGGACCAGTAGGGGTGGCCATCGGGCGCGCCGCGCTGGAACCCTTCGATGCAGTTGCGGAAATGTTCGGCGCTGAAATCCGGCCCCAGCATGGCAAAGCTGTAGGCCATGTGCAGCCGCGCGGAGCCTTCGGTGTATTCGCCCATGATCTCGATCGAGCGATGGCCCATCTCGCCCACTTCGCCGACCATCATGATGTCGTCATACTGGTCGGTCAGGGCGCGCAGCCGTTCGATGAAATCAAGGTTTTCGGGGCGCGTCTTGTTGTAGATATTGTGCTGCATCCCATAAAGATCGGTCGCCATGACCTGCGGTTTCACCTGTGCTGGCGGGTTCGAGCGCAGTTTCTGATCGTGGACATAGTAGTTGACCGTATCCAGCCGGAACCCGTCCAGCCCCCGGTCCAGCCAGAATTTGCAGGTGTCCAGAATGGCATCGACCACGTCGGGATTGTGGAAATTCAGGTCGGGCTGCGAGGCAAGGAAGTTGTGCAGGTAATACTGGCCGCGACCGGGATCGAATTCCCAGGCGGGGCCGCCGAAATGGCTGTGCCAGTTGGTCGGCGGTGACCCGTCGGGCAGTGGATCGGCCCAGACGTACCAATCGTCCTTTGGATTGTCGCGGCTGGCGCGGCTTTCCTTGAACCAGGGATGCTGGTCCGAGGTGTGCGACAGCACCTGGTCAACGATCACCTTGAGGCCCAAGTCGTGCGCCCGGGCGATCAGGGCATCAAAGTCCTCGAGCGTGCCGAACAGCGGGTCGATGGCGGTATAATCGGACACGTCATAGCCCATGTCCTTTTGCGGCGACTGAAAGATCGGCGAAAGCCAGATGCAGTCGGCCCCCAGATCGGCCACATGCGGCAACCGCCGGGTTATGCCCCTCAGATCGCCGACACCGTCACCATCATCGTCCTGATAGGACCTTGGATAGATCTGATAGACGATCGCGTCGCGCCACCATTCGTTCATGCTGAGCCCCCGGCTGTTTTTGCCACAATAGCGATGTTTGCGGTAACGAAAAGCAACAAAGCCAGGCTGCGGCAAATCATTGCGGCGGGCGCCGTCGGGGCGCTTTGGCAGCCGGGACAAAGCTTTTGAGTTTCGGGGGAAATGCGGTAGTATATCTGCTTGAAAAGCTGCCGGGTTTTTACACTGGCGGCCCAGAAGACATTATTTTCAGGAGGTGAATTATGCGAGGCATGTCATTGATCGTGGCACTGGGGCTTGGGGCGGCGACCGCCCTTGTGGCCAATACCGTCGATCCGGTTCAGCAACACAACTCCAACGCCGTCTGGTTCGAAAACTGGATCGGGCTGAGCAATGCCACCATGGTCGTCGCCGCGCCGAACGGGAAAATCTCTCAGGTCCATGCGGTGTCGGGGACGCCTGTCTATGAGCTGGACCGGGCCGAGGCGATGGACGGCGTCTATCGCTTTGAATTGCGCGCAGCCACCGATGAAAAGGTCGAAATCGTCAATCCGATCGACAATGGGCGGGGCAACCCGGAAACCTCGATGGCCAAGCCGTTCTACATGACCGGGCATTTCGTGGTCTCGCGCGGGGTGATCATCACCCCCGAAGACATCAAGGAAGAATAGGCCCGCAACGTCAGCCGGGCCAGGGCAGGCCCGGCATCGCCTGAGGGCGCCGGGTGTTTTTCATGGCGTTCCTCGTGATTTTTACGCGACGCGAATTTCATCAGGAGTGGTGCCTTGGAAACGATCATATCCCCGCCCTACCAGAAACGCTTTTTCCTTGCGGTTCTGATCGTCGCTGTTCTGGCCTATCTGTTCTGGACCGGGTCGCGCTATCCGGCGCTGAACGAAAAGGCGATGATGTCCGGGGCGATCCAGCTTGAGGATCCGCTGAGCTTTGAGGCCAAGTACCAGCTGACCGAAGCCATGAGCACGGTCGAAAAGATCTATTATTCCACCTTGAACTGGATCAACACCAACAAGAAGGGGATGACCTTCGGCATCCTTTTCGCCGCCGCTTTCATGACGGCGATGGGCTATCTGCGCCAGCGCAGCTTTCGCGGCGGTTTTGCCAATTCCTTTCTGGGCATGTTCATCGGCGCGCCGCTTGGCGTCTGCGCCAATTGCGTCGCCCCGATCGGCAAGGGCATGTATTCGGCCGGGATGCGGGCGGAAACGACCCTGTCGGCGATGGTCGCCTCGCCTACTTTGAACATCGTGGTGTTGTCCATGCTGTTCAGCCTTTTGCCGTTCTACATGGCCGTGACAAAGATCGCGCTCAGCCTGTTCGTGATCCTTGTGGCGGTGCCGTTGATCTGCCGCCACCTGCCCTCGACACAGATCGCACCAAGCGAGATCCGGCAGGTCCCCTGGGCAGCAAGCGAGCTGAACACCGAAACGGAATCGCTGGTCGCGGCGGTGATCGGCGTGGTTGTCGCCTATGCGCGCAACCTTTGGTACATCCTGCGTCTGACCGTGCCGCTGATGCTGCTGGCCGGCTTTCTGGGCGCGGCGGTCGGCACGCTGTTGCCGCAAGACCTGATCATGGGGCTGGGGTTTGGCATCGGCATCCTGGCGCTGGTCACGCTGGCGGGGCTGTTCCTGCCGGTGCCCATGTCCTTTGACGTGGTGCTGTCCGGAGCGCTGATCGCGGCGGGGCTGTCGCATGGTTTCGTGATGGCGCTGCTGTTCACGCTGGGCAGCTTTTCCATCTATTCCTTCTTTATCATATACCAGACGTTGGGCCTGCGGGCGGCGGCGATGATGGCTTTGGTGATCGCGGCGCTGGGGTTTGGTGCCGGGTTCGGGGCCAATGCCTATCACGAATGGCGCAGCGATCAGGCCCTTCGGATGCTGACCGGGCAGGCCGACGACGCGCCCTTGTGGGGGGCGGCCCATGCCGCCGGGCTTGCCCTGGCGTTGCAGGCAACCAGCGCCGATGCGGCGCGCATCACCGTCGACAGCACGCCCTTTACCCCGCCCAGCCCCGCGGCCAAGACTCCCTTTACCCGGCAAGAGGCCAGCACAATCGGCATCGACAAGCCCGTTGAATTCACCATGCGCGACATGTGGCCGCCCTTCTGGGAGGGCCGCAGCCTGTCGTCGGGCGACATCGACGGCGATGGAGACATCGACCTTGTCGTCGCCTCGACCGAGGTCGGGCTCTACCTTTACGAAAACGATGGCAGCGGTCAGTTCACCCGCATCGACGTGCCGCTGGGGGCGCTGGCGGACAAGCCGATCTTCAACGCGGTGCTGGCGGACCTGGACAATGACGGCTGGCGCGATCTGTTCCTGGCGACCTATCTGGACGGCAACTTCTGGTGGCGCAATGTCGATGGCCGGTTTGGGGCCGAACCGCCCCGGCCCGTCCCGAACAACCCCGACGCGCCGCTGTCGATGGCGATCAGCCTGGCCGACATCGACGCCGACGGCCACCTGGACCTGGCCCTGGGCAACTGGGCGGCGGGTTGGTACCGCCGCATCCCCGGCGAAGAGGCCCGCAACGGCATTGTTCTGAACAAGACCGGGGCGCTGGATGCCGCGAGCTATGCGCCGCTGCCCGGCATTCCCGGTGAAACCCTGTCGATCCTGTTCACCGATTTCGACGATGACGGAGCGCAGGACCTGATCGTCGGCAACGACTTTGACATTCCCGACTATTTCTATCGCGGTGATGGCCAGGGCAACCTGACGATGATCACCCATGCCGATGGCGTCATTCCCCATACGACCACGACCACCATGGCCATCAAATCCGCCGACCTGTTCAACCAGGGCAGACCGTCGGTCTACCTTGCGCAGATCGCCGGGCGGTCCTCTGGCGTGTCGCGCAAGCTCAAGATGCAGCCGCTGGAACGCTATTGCGACAAGATCGAGGATGCCGACGCCAAAGGCGTGTGCGAACGGAACATGGCGATCAAGGCCTGGTACAAATCCGGCAACAGCTTTGATCCGACCTATGCGAACCGCTGCCAGCAGTTGGACGGCCGCTATCAGGCAGAGTGCAAGGCCATGCTGATCAAGGATCTGGCGATCCAGCGCCGCGACGCCAAGCTGTGCGAATTGATCCCCGCCGATCAACCGGTGCCTGCCGCCTATTGCGCCCTGCATTTCAAACCCGCGCGCCAGCCCCTGGCAGACGAAATCGCGCTGACCCATCAGCAGATCCTGCGCTCGAACGTCATGCTGGAATGGCAAGGCGCGGCCTTTGTCGACACGGCGGCGCAGCGCGGTCTGGATGTGGGCGGCTGGAGCTGGGACACCAAGATCGCTGATTTCGATCAGGACGGCTGGCAGGATGTCTATATCGTCAACGGCACCTGGGTTCCGAACGAAGTGTCGCCGTCCAACCTGTTCTTTCACAACACCGGGCAGGGCACGTTGGAGGAAGCCTCGGGGGCTTTCGGGCTTGAGGACTATCTGATGACGGCCTCGGCGACGCAGTTCGACATGGATGGTGACGGTGACCTGGACATGGTGACCCATCCGGTCAACGGCCCGCTGACGGTCTTTCGCAACAACACCCAGGCACCGGGGCTGGCCATTCGGCTGCGCGACGGCGCGGGCAACCGCGATGGCATCGGCGCCAAGGTCACGCTGGTGGGCCACGACGGCAGCCTCCAGACCCGAGAGATCCAGCTTGGCGGCGGCTTCATGAGCTTTGACGCGCCGATTGCCCATTTCGGCCTGGGCACCGCCCAAAGCGCCGCCGAGGCGCGCATTCGCTGGGCCGATGGAACCCAGACCGTGCTGGCCGGGCCGATCATGCCGGGGCAGCTGTATACGGTGTCGCGCGAATAGGCAGCAGGCGGGGGCAAGCGGCCCAGCTGTGATCCCGATCACAGCTGAAATGCGCATTTTTGACACAGTCCCGGCAAAACTGACCTATGGGAAACTGTCGCCTTTGGATATCGGGGGGCTGATCCTAGGGTGATCCCAATCATGCGCGGATATTTGCCGACGGGCGACCGCGCTTTTTCAATTGCCGATTGGGGACAGATTCATGAACAACGTTTTGGTATGCCCGGCGTCACGCGCCCTGCGCCTTTTGTGCACTGTCCTGTTCCTTGTGGCGCCGCTTCCGGCACTGGCCCAACCTCTGTTCAGCACCGGTTTCTCGCCGGATACGATCACCGAAGGCGCTTCTTCGACGCTCAGTTTCGTCATCGACAATTCGGTCGAGTCGACCCCAGCCGAAAACCTTGCCTTTACCGCCACCCTGCCGTCAGGGGTTACCGTGGCCGCCGGCAGCCAGACCAACAACTGCCCGGCCGGCACCTTTTCCGCTGCCAGTGGCGGCTCGACGCTCAGCTTGACGGGCGCCTCTCTTGGCAGCGGTGACAGCTGCACCATCACGCTGCCAGTCACGTCGTCCACGGTGACCACCCATACCTTTACGACCGGGGATCTGACCTCGTCGTTGGGCAATTCCGGCAGCGCCTCGGACGATCTGACGGTCAATGCCCTTAGCGGCGCCAACTTCACCAAGACGCTTGTCCCGACGACGATCAACCCCGGCAGCATCAGCACGCTGAGCTTTGGTTTCGACATCGTTGTGGCCACCAGCGGCTTTGCCGACTGGCGCAGCGCAACGCTGACAGCAACCCTGCCGTCGGGCGTGAGCTTTTCCAGCCCCACGAGTGTCATTGCCGACTGCCCGGGAACGATTGACGTGAATACCAGCACCGGCGTTTTGACCCTGACCACCGGATTCATAACGACTGCGGGCACCACCAGCTGCACGTTGCAGGCCGACATCACCAGCAGCACCCCCGGCACGCACCGGTTGTCCAGCACGCTGGCGATCAACTCCTTTTCCGGGAGCATCAGCAACGACACCGCCGAAGCCACGCTGGACGTCAACGCCCCGCCGATCAACGGCATTGCCTTCAACAAGGTGTTCGCAACCGCCCGCGCCGATGCCGGGGACACGGTCGGCCTGACCTTTTCCTTGCAAAACACCAGCCGGGACAATGCCGCCACGGACCTTGCCTTCAGCGATGACCTTGATGCGATGATCAGCGGGCTGGTCGCGGCGGGCACACCGTTGAACGACGTCTGCGGCGCAGGGTCCAGCCTGTCGGGCAGCAGCGCTTTGACGCTGGCCGGCGCATCGCTGGCGCCGGGCGACAGCTGTGATTTCACGGTCGATGTGGTCATTCCAGCCGGAACCGCCGCAGGCGTTTACACGAACACGTCCAGCGCCATCACCGCCACGATGGGCGGCGACACCTATGTCGGGCCCGCGGCCTCGACCGGGTTGCGGGTTGTCGCGGACGGCGGCAAGGCGCCGCTTGTCACCAAGCAGTTCATCGACGGCCCGGTGCAGCCCGGCGGCACGATCACTGCCCGCTATACCGTGACCAACCCCAACACCGGCCAGGCCATGTCCGACATTGCCTTTGAGGAAGAGCTGATACCGACCGGCCTGACCGTCCCTGCAGGAAACCAGCCTGATGTCTGCGGCTCTGGCAGCAGCATGAGTTACATCCCGCCAGCGCCCTTGAACGGGGCCGAGATCAGTCTGATCTCGGGGTCGCTTGCCGCGGGGGGCAGCTGCACCTTTGATGTGGTCTATGCGGTTTCGACCGCCGTCGCACCGGCAAGCTATTTCACCGCCGCCGACGTGGCCACCGCCACGGTGAATGGCGCGACGCTGACGGCATCCTCGGGTGCCAGCGCCACGCTCGAGGTTGAAGGCGGCGCCATTCTGACGCTGTCCAAATCCTTTCAGGACTCGATCCTGCCCGCAGGCAGCGTGGCCGTGGTCAACTTTTCCGTCACCAGCGACACGGAATCCGCAAGTGACTCGGTGAACCTGTCCTATACCGACAATCTCGAGAGCTTCATTTCCGGGGCCACCTATGCGGGCGGGTTTTCGTCCACCTGCGGGGCCACCATTGATGCGTCGAACCCCAGCCTTGTCACCGTCAATGTGCCTACGCTGGCCATCGGGGCGCAGTGCGATCAGTCGTTCAGCATCAACATTCCTGCGGGCGTGAATGGCACCTTCACCAACACCACCTCGGACCTGACCGCAACCGCTGGCGGCGTTGCCACCGTGGCAGCCGCGGGCGAGGACCAGCTGCAGGTCATTCCGGCCACGCCGTTGACCACCACACGGGCGTTCAACCCGGCCACCGCCGTTCCGGGCCAGACCGTCAGCGTCAGCTATACGCTGCAAAACACATCGGGGGTGGATTACACCGCGATTTCGTTCACCGAAGCCTTTTCCTTGGCCATGTCGGGGGCGACGGCGTCCGGTTTGACCACAGTGGGCTCCTGCGGGTCTGCGCCGGCGTTCAACATCGTCTCCAGCAACTTTCTGTTTGCCTCATCACTCGAAGTTCCGGCAGGGCAGAGCTGCGTCATTTCGCTGGACCTGTTGGTTCCCCCAACGGCCACAGACGGCAGCCATGTCTTTGCCACCTCGGCGATCAACGCCACCGTCGCAGGCAGCCCCATCTCCTTGCCCGCGATCACCGCGCCGCTTGAGGTCAGCAAGGACGTGCTGACCCTGACCAAGTCCTACAGCAAGGCAGTCGTCGTCCCGGCCGAGGTGTTTTCCGTCGAATACACCCTGAGCAACCCCCTGGACGTGGCGGTCGCGGACCTGACCTTTACCGAATTCGCCGAAAACCTTCCCGCCGGAACGGTGCCGGTGCTGGCCACCAACAGCTGCGGGCCGATCACCCTGACCTTCCCGGCCGGGAACGCCAATGTCGTGGTCGATACGCTGGCCGCCAACAGTTCGTGCAGCGCGACCTTTACGCTGACCCTGCCGGCGGTCGTCACACCCGGCGTCTATTCCGGCAGCACCTCGGACGTGACCGGAACGATTGCCGGACCCCTTACCGTGACGGGCGAGCCCGCCAGCGCCGAGGTCCTGGTGCAGACCTATTCGCTGCCCACGCTGTCGGCGGCCTTCCAGGCGCCGGGCATTGTCGGCGCGGGCGCGCAGGCGACGCTGACCTATACCCTGACCAATCCGAATTCGGGAACCGCCCTGCCTGACAACCAGTTCGCCGTCGATATCGCTTCGGTCATCCCGGGCAGCACGGTTGTTTCGGGCTCGACCGGGTCGACCTGCTCCGGCGCATCCCTTGGCGGCGCGGGAACCGGGGCATTCCTGGCCCAGGGGCTGGAAATCCCCGCCGCGTCGCAATGCACCGTGTCCTTTGCGGTGCAGGTTCCGGCCAATGCGGTGCCCGGCACGTACCAGTTCGTCAGCTCGGCAATGACCGTGAATGGCGTGCAGCAGGCGGCGCCTGCAAGCGCGTCCATCCTGGTCGAACCGCAGCCGGCGCTGTCCGCCGCCTTTGCCCCCGGCGCCGTCACGCAGGGCGAGGTCACGACCCTGACCTATACCATCGACAATACCGGGGCTTCGACTGCGGTTGGCAGCCTTGCCCTGGCGACCACGCTGACCGGCGATCTGAATGTCGCCGCGACGACCAATGCCACGACGACCTGTAGCGCAGGCACGGTGACCGCCGTTTCAGGGTCGACCAGCATCGCCTTGTCAGGCGGAACGGTTGCCGCCGGGGCCAGCTGTACCGTTGCGGTCGACATCGTTGCGCTGGGGGCATCGAATGTCACCCTGACCAGCGGCGATCTGACCACGGCGCTGGGGAATTCCGGCACGGCCGCCGCCACGCTGAACGTGACACCGGCCCCGGCCCCCGGCTTTGCCAAAAGCTTTGCCGCGCCCAGCGTGTCGCATGACGGCACCGTCACCATGACCCTTGCGATCGACAACTCGGCCGCATTGGTCGCAGCGGGTGCGCTTGGTTTCACCGATGCTCTGCCCGCCGGGATGGTCGTGGCGACACCGTCGAACGCGGCCAGCACCTGTACCGGTGGCACCCTCAGCGCCAGCGCGGGCGGCGGGCTTGTGTCCTATTCCGGCGGCTCAGTCGCGGCGGGCGCGCAATGCGCCGTCACGGTCGACGTGGCCCTGACCGGCGCCGGAAGCTACAGCAACACGGTGGGCGATCTCAGCTCGTCTTTGGGCTCCAGCGCGGGGAACAGCGCAACCCTGACCATGCCGGGGGTCAGCATCACGGCACCGATCGCGGGCGATGATGTCATCACACTTGCCGACGCCGGGCCCATTCCCCTGACGGGTACGGCCAGCCAGGTTCAGAATGGCGACACCGTCGACATCGACATAACCCAGCCGGACACGACCGTTACGTCCTACCAGGTGCAGGTTTCCGGTGGCGCCTGGTCGCTGCCGATCGACCTGAAGTCAGGGCCGGGCGGCAGCGTTTCGATCACCGTTCAAGCGACCGACGCCAATGGCGCAACATCGGCGCCGCAAACCGTCACGGTGTTCCGCGATGTGATCGCCCCCACGGGCCACAGCGTCAGTTTCGACGAAACCGTGGTGAATGCCGCGAACCAAGCCGCGATCGGCTTTTCCCTTGCCGATGCCGAGGTGGGCGCAGCCTTTGCCTATTCCATCAGTTCCGACGCAGGCGGCACGGCAATGACCGGCTCGGGCACGATTGCCACGGCAGGTGAACAGCTGAGCGGGCTGGACCTGTCCGGCCTTGGCGATGGCACCCTGACCGTGTCCGTCGTGCTGACCGACCCGCTGGGCAACGCCGCGCCCGCGGTAACGGCCACCGTGACCAAGGACACCGCCGCGCCGGTCCTGGCCTTTGACGCACCGCTGGCCGGGGACGACGTGGTCAACGGGACCGAAGCTGCAAGCACCACGATCAGCGGCACCGCCTCCGGGGCCGAGGATGGCCAACTGATCAGCCTTGTCATTTCGGACGGAAGCTCGGGCCAGGTGGCGCTGAGCGCACCTGTCGCAGGCGGCGACTGGAGCGTGGATGCCGACCTGTCGGCGCTGGCCGATGGCCCGCTTGGCCTGACCGCCGATGCCAGCGATCTTGCGGGCAACCCCGCCGTTCAGGCCATCGCCGGGCTGAGCAAGGATTCGACCGCGCCGCTTGGCCACAGCGTTGCCTTTGATGCGCCTGCCGTGAACCTGGCCAACCAGACCGCCATCGGGTTCACCCTGACCGGGGCAGAGATCGGCGCAGGCTATGAATTCAGCTTTGCCTCGTCCGGCGGCGGCACCACGCCGGTGTTCACCGGAACGGTTCTGACCGCCTTGGACCAGCTGACCGGCTATGACCTGTCCGCCCTTTCGGATGGCACGGTGACCCTGTCCTTGACGATCATCGACACGGCGGGCAACCCCGCCGAGGTGGTCTCCGACCAGATCGAAAAGGACGTGACGGCCCCCGGGCTGGCGTTCGATGCTCCGATTGCGGGCGACGATGTGGTCAATGCCGCCGAGGCAGGCGCAGTGACGCTGTCGGGCTCGGCAACGGATCTGCCCGACGGGCAGGTGGTCAGTGTCGTCGTCACAGGCCCCGGCAACGAAACGGTCGTCGGATCGGCCAACGTCAACGGCGGTGCCTGGACCCTGACCCTGGACCTGTCGCCACTGGCCGAAGGAACGCTGGCCGTGACGGCCGATGCCACGGACCTGGCGGGCAACCCGGCGCCGCAGGCAACCACCAGCCTGACCAAGGATACGGTCGCGCCCAGCGGCTATGGCGTGGTGATCCAGCCCGCGCTGGTGAACCTGTCGAATGTCACTTCTGTGAACATGGTGTTCAGCGGCATGGAAGTGGGCGCGTCTTACGTGGCCACCATCGTGTCGTCGGGCGCGCCGGTGCAGGCGCAGGAAACCGGGATTGTCCCGACGGCCAGCGGCTCGCTTTCCTTTGATCTGACGCCTCTGGCGGATGGCACCCTGACCTTGACCGTTGTCCTGACCGACGCGGCGGGCAACCAGGGTGCGCCGATCACGGCAACCGCCACCAAGGACACGCTGGCCCCCTCGGCCGCGCTGAGCGCGCCGAGCGATGCGCAAAGCGATCCTTTCGAGGTCACCGCCACCTTCAGCGAAGCGGTCACCGGCCTGACGCTGGCCGGGCTGGACCTGGACAACGGCACGGCCTCGGCGCTTGCCGGCAGCGGCGACACCTATACCTTTACCGTGACGCCCGACCATGATGGCGATGTGACGATCACCCTTCTTGCCGGGGCTGCGCAGGATGTGCAGGGCAATGACAGCGTCGCCTCGGACGCCGTGGTGGTCCTGGCGGACCTGACCGGCACACCCGATCCCACGCCGCTGGCCGATGCCGATGGCGACGGTGTGCCCGATCTGTACGAAAGCAGCAGCCTTGACCGGGACGGCGACGGGATTCCCGACAGCCAGGACTATGACCCGCAGGGCTATTTCTATTGCGAGGACGACGGCCGCATCATCAGCGGTGGCGGCATCACCGTCAGCGGGCCCTCGGGCTCCAACAGCTCGGTCGGCCTGTCGAATGACATCAACATCGTGCAGGACGGATCGAGCGGGTCTTACCAGTGGTTCGCCACGCGGCCGGGCACCTACACGGTCAGCTACAGCTATAACCTGAGCGAAGGCCAGCCCAGCACGGCGCGCCTGTCGTCCGGGGCGCTGGACGTGACCAGCATCCTGCCGGCCAACCCCGGCGTTCTCGGCGCGACCGAATTCGGCAGCACCGGCGTTCTGGCGGATGCCTCGCTGGCGGCGAACCCGGTCTTTTACAGCAGCTTCGTGATCGAAGCAGGCGACCCGCATGTGCTGGCCAACAACATCCCGATGACGCAATGCGCCGAGAACCCGGTTTCCGTCGCAGCGCCGGTCAACGGGGCCGAGGCGAACGGCGCCACACCGCAAGACGCCGAATTCGTGATATCGCAGGACCGCCTGTCGGCACTGCCGACGGTCATCACCTATGTCATGGGCGGCACCGCCAGCAGCGGAACGGACTATACGGCGCCCGGCGGCACCGCGATCATTCCTGCCGGACAGACTTCGGTCACGGTGGCCATCCCGGTGATCGAGGACGGCGAAATCGAAGGCGTGGAAACCCTGACGATGACCCTGACGGCCATCACCTCGGGGGATACGGCAACGATCCTGAGCACCAGTGCCAGCGACCTCAGCGCCAGCGCGACCATCGCCGACGACGATGCGGCGGTCATTCGTGTCACCGATCTTGACCTGACCGCCTCGGAAAGCGGCAACGACACCGGCGCCATGCGCTTTGTCCTGCTGGGTCAACCGACCGCGGACGTGGTTCTGACCTTTGCCGGGGACAACCAGTGTTCGGTTGCACCCGCGACCATGACCTTTACCGCCGCGAATTACACGGCGCCGCAGGTCCTGACGATCAAGGCGCGCAACGACGAAAAGGTGGAAGGCACGCACAGCTGCCAGCCGTCGGTTTCGGTGGCCTCGTCCGACAGCGGGTTCGATGGCTATGCGCTGGCCCTGTCGCCGGTCCAGATCACCGACGACCTTGTCGACCAGATCCGCGATCCCCTGACCGAGATCCTCAAGAACGATCTTGAACAGACGGTCCGCACCCAGCAGCGCGGGTTCAGCCGCATTGCCAAGGGTGCACTGGATCGGTTGCGCGCCGGGCAGGACAGCGTGCCCTGCGGAACGGTTTCCGAACCGGACCTCGATGGCGGGTTGACCGTTCAGGATGGCACGGGCACCAGCGACGGCACCTTTGGTTGGGATGTCTACAACTGCTACACAATGCGGCGCGAAATCCTTGACGGGTCTTTCTCGCTCAACTGGTCGGCGGATACCGGCACCCAGGCGATGCTGCAATTCGCCCGCCAGAGCGAGACGTTCACCTCGGACAAGGCACTGCGCGGTCACTTCTGGGGCGGGTACTTCAGCCGCAATTCGGTGGACGGCCTGGCCGAGGGCACGATCAACGGCTATGGCCTGAACGCCGGTGTCTATGGCGCGCAGACCCTTGGAACGGGGCTGTTCCTTGATTACTACGCCTCGGCCGCGATCGGCATGCACCGCTATGATCTGACCTTTGCCGCGGCACCTGCGGATATCGATGCCACGGGCAGCTACCGCTATGCGGCGCTGTTCGGTGGTGTCGCGCTCAGCGGCACGCGCGAGTATCAGAACTTTGCGATCAGCCCGCGCGTCGGGCTTGACCTGGCCCATGCCTGGGTCAGCGATGCCGATGTCACCGCCCGCCAGTTGGGCCAGACCGACACCGGCACGATCGACCTGCCCGATTTCAGCGGCGGACGCTTCTATGCCGAGATCGAGTTCGCCGGCCTGGGCAGCCAGAAAGGCGCGGCAGAGCTGGGCCAGATGCTGACCGAGATGACCTTTACACCGCGCGTTGCCTGCGAATTCTCGTCCTATGATACCGGGACGGAATGCAGCGCCGGGGTCAATCTGGCCGTCATGATCACCCAGCCGACCCGCGACCTGAGCTATGGTTTCGAAATCGACTATGAACGCCTGAGCGCGATCAACCGCCTGACGCTGGACTTTACCCGCGAACGTCGGTTTGCCCGCGATCAGGGCGCGGTCGTCACGCGCCTGTCGATGCCGGCGCCGGATTCGGTCACGGTTGAACACGGGGTCAAGCTGGACTGGTAAACCCGGCCCCTCCGCAGCAAAGCGAACCGCCCGGTCCCTAACAGGCCGGGCGGTTTTTTCATGGCCTGCCTTGGGCGGTCAGTCTTGTGGGGGGCGCAGTTCGATGCGGGCTTCGACGCGGCTGGGAATGCCGATGTCTTCCAGCCGCAGGGTGCCCAGCCCATAGCCCCAGTCGGGATGCGACGACGACAGCCAGGTTGCCAATCGGACGAAATCAACATTGTCAAAGCGCAGGGCGATGACGCCGCCGCTTTCCGTCCCGATCGAGCTGAGATCGCGGCGCAGGTTGGCGGCGATCAGCCCTTCTTCGATGCCGCTCAGTCCGATGGGATCGGCTTGGCGGGTCGGCACCGCGCGGGTCAGGCCCTGGGCTTCGGCGGTGCGGCTGGCCACCCAGTCGCGCAGGGCCTCGGCCTCGGCCTGGGCGGTTTCGGCCTGCATCCGGGCGGCTTGCAGCGGCATCAGAATGCCAAGGACAAGGCCCAGCGGCAGCACAGCGCCGACCGTCACGCCCAGCAAAACCCGTTCGCGCGGGCTGAGTTTCAGAAGGAAGTCGAGAAGCCGGCTCATTGCGGGGGGGCCTCGTTGGGGCCGATGGCGAATTCGGCGCGCACACCGGCTTCGCCGTCCTCGGTCCGGGCTTCGCGCATGTCGACCGTCAGGCCATCGGCGCGCAATGCGGCGGCCAGCCTGTCGGCGGCGGCGAAATCGGGCAGGGATGCGATCACCCGCAGGCCTTCCTCGGCGCGAAATTCGACCAGTTCGGGCGTGACCTGAGCGCCGCGCAACACCCCCGAGATGCTGTGGATCAGGTCCAGCGGGTCGCGGTCGTCCCCGGTTGGCGCGGTCTGGCTTTGCATTTGTGCAAGCGCACGGCTGACTTGCAGGCGGGCATCCAGAACCGCGCCGCCATCGGTGAAATGCTGCTGAACCAACGCGGTGGTCTGCGCCGTCAACTCCTGGGTTCGGGCTTCGGCCCGTTGCAGGCCGACCACCTGAACCGCGGCCCAAAGCGCGGCGGCCAGCCCACCGGCAAGCGCCGTCCAGCGCCAGGGCAGCACACGGTCGGCCAGCCGTGCGCGCGCCGCCATGGGGTTCTTGCGCAGATCGCAGGACAGTTCCCCAAACCCCAGGACGACGGGGGCAATATCCAGCGCGACAAGCTGCGTTTTGGTCTGCGCCAAGGCAACATCGAATTCCGCCGCAAGGTCGCCAAGCCCGGCGGGCACACCGGCCGGAGCATAAATCGCCTTGGGCAGGGGGCCCTTGGCCAGCGCGCGGCGCAGGGCGGCAAGGGCAAGGGCGGGCTGCGCTGTCATCCCGTCTTGTGGGCCAAAGCGCAGCATGATCTGCGGATGCCCGGCGATCTGCGTTTCCTGCACCGTCCACAGGTTCGGCGCGGTCGGAAGCGACAGATAGTCAGGCAGGACAGCGCGCCCGGGCAAGGCGTGCAACCCGTCCAGCCAACCCTTTTCGGCGGTCAGCACCCTGTCCCATGCTTCGGGCCGGGCCTGCCGGGTGGCAACGGAAAAGGGGCGCATCGCAATCTGTTCGGGACGCAGCCCCAGCCGGTCGGCCAGCTTGCGCCGGGCGACCTGTTCGCGGGCCTGGCCGCGCAACCGGTCGGGCAGATCCAGCGCGACAAGCGGCACAGAGCCGCCCGGCACCAGCACGATCTGCCGCGCGCCGATGCTGTCCGCGCCCTGCCTGACGAAGATCTGATCGTCGTCTTTCTGCGCTGTGGATGGTCGTGCCACGGCCGGTCTTTCCCCCGCTTTCAGGCGCCAAGGATGCACCGGCGGCGGACCCAAGTGCAATGCTTCAAACGCTTTCACGGTCGATTGCTGATCCGCCAGGCGACGTCGACCACCACCGGAACCCCGGTGCGTTTCAAAAGTGTCCGGCGCTGCGCCGTCTGATTCCGGAACTGCGCACTGGCCTGCACCTCGAACCAGTCCGAGCCGACCGATATCAACGCCTCGAGCGCCGCTTGCCGTTGCCGCGCGGCTTCTTCGGCTTCGGTCGGGGTGGGGGCCTCCCCTCCGCCATCGCCGCCATCGCTGTCGGTTTCGTCGGGCGGTGTGGCCAGGCCGATCTGGGTCAGGAAGGCGGTGGCCGATGGAAAGGGCTGTTGCCGCCGCGCCGCCATCAACCGCGCCAGCGCCGCCTGGGGGACCTCGGGGAAAAAGGCGGCCAGCACCTCGGCCGTGGCGGTGTTGACGTTCAACTGGGTCATGCCGGGCAAGGCGGTGATATGGGGACGCAACCTCTCCAGACTGACGCGCGAGACGCCGGGGATCTCGAACAGCTGCCCAATATCCAGGATCGCCCCGCCCGGCGGCGCCAGGGGCGGATCGCGTTGCAGCCATCCGGACCTGTCCGAAGGGCCGCCGGGGTTCAGAAAGTCGCGGATCTTCGACCCGGTTTCCGGTGCAATCCCCAGGCGGAACAGCAACACGTCAAAGGCCTCGTCCGCCATCGTATTGCCGGGAATGGCGATCCAGTTGACGTTGAACCGCCCTTGCAGGTCCTGCAACTGGCCAGACACCTGCCCATGCGCCAGATCGACCGGCTCGATGGATTTAGCCCAATCTTCGCCGGGATGGTCGATGCCGTTGCTGTCCTGCGTCAGCATCGTCATCGCCAGCGCATCAAAGGCATCAAGGTTCAGCGTCAGCTGATCCGCCGCAAGCCCGCTTTGCAGCCGGGCCTGCCCCGCTTCGGAGCGGGCCAGCAACAGAACCGCAACCGAGGCCAGCGCCGCCACCAGGACCAGCGCGTTGACCAGAACGAAACCGCGATCCCTTGTCATCGGAAACTCTCGAGCAGGGGGATGTCGCCAAAGGCGCGGGTTTGCAGCGTCACCTCGACCGCCAGCGGCAGGTTGTCCGAATAGGACGACGGCGCGACGAAACGGTCTTCGTCAAAACTGGCGGCGGTGTCCTGACCGGGCAGGGGGGTGCCTTCGATCCAGCCTATATCGGCGACATAGCTGCGCAGGCGCAGCCCCTCGATCCCTTTGTAAACCAGCTGCTCCGGCCCCAGCGATGCCGCCCGCGCAGGGTAAAGGGCGGGCCAGACCCGGCGTGTCAACCGCCCGTCCTGTAGACGCCATTCCACGCGTGTCAGCGCCTGCGACCCGGCCTCTGCCCGCAGCGATGGCTGCCCGGCGACCGACAGGCTCAGGCTGCCGTCGCGAAAGTCGATCGCCGATTGCCGCGATCCGTCCGGCGGCCTGAAAAAGACCGGCACCGCTGCGGCCAGATCGGCGCGCAGCAGGCTTGTGGCCTCGGCCAGGGCGGCGGTTTCACGGGCGCGTTCGGTCACGCCGTCCCGCATCCGCAACATGCCCGTCAAGGCCTGCGCGCCCATGATCGCAACAAGGGCAAAGATCGCCATGGCGACCACCAGTTCGATCAGGCTGAGCCCGCGGTCATCGCCTGGCCTGGTCATCGCGGGTTCACCCGCGGGATGTAAACGACAAGCTGCGCGCCCTCGCCGCTGTCAGAGCGCGCGGTGATGGTGGTCTGGGTCAGGCCGGCGGCGGTCCGTTCGGTGGTCGTGGTCAGGGTAAATACATGATCGCCCAGCCGGACCTGCCCGGGCAGACCGCCGGAAAAAGGCGCCAGCAGCTGCAATTCCTCGGCGCGGTTGCGGGCCGCGATGCGCGCCAGAAGCCGGGGCATTTCCCCGCCAACCACGCGGGCGGACTGGTCGGCGGCACGCAGGGCGGCAATGCTGCCGATGGTCAGGACAAAGATCGCCACGGCCAGTTCGACCAGTGTCATGCCGCGCGCGGCGCGGCGGGTGATCAGCCGGCGGAACATGTCAGCCCCGCCCAGCCGTCGCTTTCGCAGCGCGCCGAGGCGCCAAAGGCGATGCGAAAACGGTTCGTCTGGCCGGTGGCCAGAAAGACGATGTCGGGCATCGGCGCGCCCGGAGGGCCAGCAGGCTCGGCCGACAGCAAAACCCGTCCGCGCCATGGTTGCAGGCGGCCGGCCTCTTGCCAGCCGTCGCTGCGGCGGATGACCGGCTGAAGGCCCCGGCTGGTGATCGCCAGACCGCGGCTTTGCTGTCCGGTGATGGCCAGTTGCCGCATGGTTTCATGGCGCGTCTGGAACAACGCCAGATCGCTTTGCCCGCCATTCCCCCCGCGCGATACCGCAAGGCTGGCCCCCACCGCCAGAACCGACAGGATCGCCACGCTGACCAGCAGTTCGATCAGGGTAAAGCCCGCCTCTTGCGGGTTGGATGTGGGGCCTATTGCAGGGTCCACGAACCGATGTCCGCATCCGCGCCGGTGCCTCCCGGCGCCCCGTCTGCCCCATAGGAAAAGACGTCGAATTCGCCGTGCACGCCGGGTTCGAGGTATTGATAAGGCTGCCCCCAAGGGTCCACCGGCATCCGGTCCATATAGCCGTTGGTCGCCCAGTTGGCCGGAACCGGGTCGCTGGTCGGTTTGCTGACCAGCGCCGAAAGCCCCTGCGCTCCGGTGGGATAGCGGTAGTTGTCCAGACGATACAAATTGACCGCGCTGACGATGGCGGCGATGTCCGACTGCGCCCGCGCCGCGCGTGCCTGATCCGGGCGGTCGATCACCCGCGGCACGATCACCAGCGCAAGAATGGAAAGGATCACCACCACGACCATCAGTTCGAGCAGGGAAAACCCGTCGTCCTGTGGCCGCGCGCGATTGTCTGTGCAAGATTGATGAGGTGTCGTCATGGGATGCCTTCGTTTCAATGCCGCCATGATAGAGGAGCGCCGCAAGACTTGTCCATTCTTCCTGCCCCGCGACGGGCGATTGCCCGCAACGCTGGCCTGAACCCGCCGACATGAGTGCCGATCCGCGGCTGCCCGCGATCCTGCTGATCCTGCTGGCCCCTTTCATCGGGTCCTTTCTGGGGGTTCTTGTCGATCGCCTGCCCCGAGGCGAAGACGTCATGCGCCGCCGCTCGGCCTGCCGATCCTGCGCCGCGCCGCTGGGGGTGGGCGATCTGATCCCGATCCTGTCCTTTGCCCTGTCGCGGGGCCGCTGCCGACATTGCGCGGCAGAGCTTGCCCCCTGGCACCTTTATATCGAGATCACGGCGCTTGGCGCGGCGGTCTGCGTTGTTGCGGCCGGCGGGGCGGGGTGGTCTGTCTGGCTGCAGGCGATATTCTTGTGGCTGCTGATCGCGCTGTTCTTTGCAGATCTGCTGTGGATGCGCCTGCCTGATCCTTTGACCATGGCGCTGTTTGCCGCGGCGATGATGCTGGCCGTTGGCGGGATCGGGCTGTTGGCGGCGCTTTACGGTGCGGCGCTGGGGTCAGGCAGCTTTCTTTTGCTGCGGCTGGGCTATCGTTTTTTGCGCGGGCGCGAAGGGCTGGGCCTTGGCGATGTCAAGCTGATGGCCGGGCTGGGCGCCTTTGCCGGGCCCGGGGGGCTTGCGCTGCTGGTGCTTGTGGCGTCAGGCGGCGCACTGGCCTGGGTGGCCGCCCGCCAGTGGTTTCATGGCAGGGGCGCGGTGCGCGGCGACATGCGGCTGCCCTTTGGTGCGGCGCTTTGCGCGGCGGGCGGCGCGCTTTGGGTGGCGCGGGCGGCGGGGCTGCCTTTGCCCTGATCCCCATGTTGGGTTTGAAATCAAACAAGGATGCGCCTAGGCTTTGGGCCGTTGCCAGTTCATTTTTCGACACCCGCGCGACCAACCCAGAATTGAGAGTCCCATGTCCCTTTTCAATGCCGCATTTCCCCTCAGCCTACTTCTGGCCTTGGCGCCTGTGCCAGCTTTGTCGCAAGACAGCGATCAGACCTATTCCATGACTCAGGTCGAAGAGGCCTGGTCCAGCGGTGATTTCGTCACGGTCCGCGAGGGGCTGAAATACCTTGCGGAAACCGAGGGCACCCCGTTTGCCAAGTACCGCTATGGCCGGGTGCTGCTGGAGGGGCGCGGCGGGCCGTCGGACCTGATGGCGGCGCGCGACTGGCTGGAACAGGCGGCGGCCGACAATCAACTGGACGCGGCCGTCCTGCTGGCGCGGCTGTATCTGTCGCGCGCAGAAGGCGGGCCGGATCACGATCCGCTGCGCGCCGCCGCGCTGCTGAAAACCGCCGCCGCGCGCGGTCAGCCCGATGCGCAGTATTACCTGGGGCTGCTGTACCAGAACGGTACCGGGGTCGAGCAAAGCCCGCAGGACATGCTGACCTGGATGCTGGCCGCCGCCGAAAACGGCCATGTCAACGCCATGTTCGAACTCAGCCGGGCCTATGCGCGCGGCCTGGGCGCCGATGTCGATCCTGAAAAGGCCGCCGTCTGGTTGGAAGGCGCCGCCTCGGCCGGTCATGCCGAGGCGCAATATTACATGGCCTATGCGCTGGATACCGGGCAGGGCATGACCCAGGATCGCGCCCAGGCGGTCAATTGGCTGCGCCGCGCCGCCGAGGCAGGGTTGGTCCAGGCCCAAAGCGCGCTTGGCCGCAAATACCTGAAGGGGGACGGCGTCGATCCCGACCCGGGCGAAGGGCTGCGCTGGCTGAGCGCCGGGGCCAAGGCCGGGGATCTTTCGGCCATGGCCGATCTGGGTGATGCGCTGTTGGGCAATCACGGCGTTCCACCCAATCCAGAAGAGGCCGTGAAGCTCTACGCTCAGGCCGCCGATACAGGATCGCCGCGCGCAATGCTCAGCCTGGCCCGCGTGATGGAAACCGGCGCGGGCACTATGCTGCCCGATCTCGAAGAGGCGGTCAAACATTACCGCCGCGCGGACGAGGCAGGAAACCACGAGGCAAGGCTGCGCCTTGGCCAGCTGGCCGGCGCCGGGCGGCTGGACGGTCTGTTGGCCCCGCACCGCGCCGTCCCCTGGGCCGCCGCTGCCGCCGAGGCCGGGGACACAGGTGCGCAGGACTGGCTGAAGGCCCGCGCCAGCGAAGGGCTGCGCCCGGCGCAGACCGCAATGGCGATGTGGCTGCTGGGGCATGACGGCCCGGCGGACGAAGCCGCCGCCCTTTTGCAACAGGCCGCCAGCGCCGGGGACGTCGCGGCCCAGCACCAGTTGGGCGTCCTGCACATCAAGGGGCAGGGGGTCGAACAGGACTATGTCGAGGCCCACAAATGGCTGAACATCGCGGCAGCGGGCGGCAGCCAGGCCGCGCTGGAAATGCGGGCGGTGGCGGCAGACCTGATGACACCGGACCAGGTGGCCGAGGCGCAGAAAGCCGCGCGCGACTTCTTTGATCAGGCCAGCGCTCCGGGCGGGCAGGACAAATGACCCTGCGCCGCTCTGGGTCGCTCAAGGCGCTTGGCCTGTGCCTGTGCCTGATCCCCGCCACTGGGCTGGCGCAGCAGGCGGACGGTTGGGCCGGGGCCGATCTGGCGGGGCTGCAAAGCGCCTCGGACCAGGGCAACCCCGACGCGCAATTCGCCCTGGCCGACCGGTTGCACAACGGCGACGGGGTCTTGCAGAACTACGCCCTGGCGGCGGAATGGTTGGCGCGCGCGGCGCATCAGGGGCATGCGGCGGCCGCCAACCGGCTGGGACAGTATTTCCACGCCGGACTGGGGGTCGAGCAGGACCGAGACACCGCGTTGACCTGGCTGGAACAGGCCGCGCAGACCGGGCAGGCGCAGTACCTGTTCGATCTGGCCGCCGTTCTGGAAAACGGACCGGACGGGCAGGCCGATCCGGCGCGCGCAGCGCAGCTGTACGGGCAGGCAATGGATCTTGGCTTTGGCGCGGCCGCTGTCAGCCTTGGGGTTTTGTATCAGCACGGAACCGGGGTCGAAAAAGATGCCGCCCGGGCAAAGACCCTGTACGAAGGCCCCGCTACGCAAGGCGATGCACGGGCGCAAAACAACCTTGGCCTGCTGTATGTGCGCGGCGAAGGCGTGCCGCAGGATTATGACCGGGCTTTCGCGCTGTTCACGGCTGCCGCCGAGCAGGGGCTAAAGGTTGCGATGGGCAACCTTGGCGTGATGTATGAAAACGGTTTTGGCGTCGCGGTGGACGAAGCGCGCGCCGCCGAACTCTATCGGCTGGCCGCGCGCGATGGTCAAAGGCTGGACGGCGACGGGGGCTTGCCCAAAACGGTGTTCGATCCGCGCCTTGTGCCGCCCGACACCAGCCCCGAAGGCCTGAACCGCCTGCAGAACGGCGTGCGGGCCGGCGACCCCCTGGCCCTGTTCACCGCCGGCTGGCTGATCCTGCAATCCGACGATCCGGGCCTGGACGATCTGCGCCAGGCGGCAGGGTTGTTCCGGGCGGCCTCAGAGGCGGGCAACCCCGCCGCCATGGCCAATCTTGGCCTGATGTATTTCGAGGGACGCGCGCTGCCGCAGGACTATGCCCTTGGCTACATGTGGCTGGTGCTGGCCGGAACGGCCGGGTTTCAGCAGGCGCTGGATCTGAGCGCAAGCCTGTCCGGCCGCATGACCCAGGCCCAGATCGCCGAAGCCCAGCAAATGGCCCAGACCCGCACCCGCCCCTGACCTCAAAGCGACTTGAGCCGAACCTGGATGCTGGCCAGACGCCCCGCCATCGACCCGATGGGATCAAGGTCGGTGTCGGTCTTCAACACGTCGGACAAGGCGGCCTGCGCGGCGCTCAGCTGTTGTTTGCCCGCCGCCGTTTCGCCCTTGGCCAAAAGCTGAAGACCCAGTTCGTGCTGCGCGGTGCCCTGAACCGCCAGCGCCGCGGCGCGGGCCTGACCCGATTGCGCCCGGGCAAGGGAACCGGCGACATTGGCGGCCTGGGCATAGTTGCCGCTGCGCAACTCTGCATGGGCATATTCCAGCTCCAACCGCTGCGCCAGCGGACCTGCCTCCTGGATCAGGGTCAGGTACTGGCGTTTGGCGCGGTCATACTGGCCCTTTTCCAGGGCATCGCGCGCCACGGCATATTTCGCCTGAAAACCGGACTGACCACCCGGCATTTCATCACAGCTTCCAATGAAAACAATGGCCAAGCCGGCGATTGCGGCCCGGGCTTTAGGGAATGCCTGCATGTCTGCTCTCTTTTTTACGCTTGTTATGACTGCGTATTATCCCACCAGTATACCCAACCGGCCGGATCGCGTCTATGCTGCTGCCGGATGGGGTGAATTATTGGATGGGCGGATGCGCTGGCTGGCCTGGATCGTGACATTGGCAATGCTGGCCCTGGCCGGGCAGGCCGGTCATGTGCTGTGGCAGGCGCTGAGCGCACCCGAACAACAGCTTGCCGCACCCTCCCTGCCAATGACAGCCCCCGGCACGCCGGATCAGGTTGCCGCCCGCCCGCCGCGCAGCTGGCCCGCGCTGTTCGGCGAACCGCAGCCCCCCAAACCGCCCGAACCCCAGCCGCCCGCGCCGCAGCCGGAACCGCAGCCGCCGAAACCGCCAAAGCCGCCCCTTGCCTCGCTTGGCTATGATCTGAAGGGTATGGTGCAGATGGGCGATGCCACCTGGGCCATGGTCAATCACCCGACCGGCGAACAACTGGTCCGCGTGGGCGACAAGCTGGCCGAAACCATCGAAATCACCCGGATCGACGACAAGGGGGTCTGGATTTCCCGCGACGGCGACGACCCCGAGCTTTTGGGCTTTGCCGAGTGATCAGCCCGCAACGGCGGCCTGAAGATCGAAAACCGGCAGCAGGATGGCAAGGACGATCACCAGGACCAGCCCGCCGACCAGCATCATCAGCATCGGTTCCAGCAGCGCGGCGATGCGCTTGCGTTCGGTCGTCAGGCGATGTTCGGTCAGGGCCGCGGCGCGGTCGGTCATCCGGGCCAGCCTGACCGATACTTCGCCGGCCGCGATCAGCTGGCGCGCCACGGGGGGCAGGATCGACAGGTTTTCCAACGCCGAGGCAAGGCTTTGACCCTGGCGCACGGCGGTGGCGACAGACTGCCCTTCGGCCTGGAATTGCGCGATTGTCAGGACACTCGCGGCGCTGTCCACAGCGCTGAGCACCGCATGGCGCGACCCAAGCACCAGCGCCAGGGTGCGCATGTATTGCACCGCTTCGGACAGCCGCGCCAAACGTCCAAGGATTGGCAGGCGCAGGACGACGCGGTCGCGCAGATGCCTGAGCGCGGCAACCCGGGGCACCGCCAGCCCGAAGGCAACCAGAGCCGCCAAAAGGATCAAAAGCAGGCTCCAGTTGGCCCGGATCGCATCGGAAACACCCATGACGAACACGGTCAGCGGCGGCAGGGGGCGCCCGGTCATTTCGAACATGGCGACGATTTCCGGCGCCACATTCACCATGAGAATGCCGCAGACCAGCAGCGACACGGCGGCGACAAAGGCGGGATAGATCAGCGCGGTGGCGATCTGCGCCTTGCCGGTGTTCTGTTCCTCCAGGTGGTCGGCCAGTTCGGAAAAGACGGCGGCCAGTTCACCGGCATCTTCGCCGGCGCGTAGGGCGGCAATGTAATAGGGGGGAAAGCCCGCGCCCGACCCTTCGAGCGCATCCGACAGGGCGGCGCCGTCCAGCAGCGCGGCCCGGGCCTGCGCCGCCACCGTTTCAAGCGCGGGGTGCCCGCCGGTGCGCACCGCTTCAAGCGCGCCGTCCACCGGCAATTCGGCCGAAAGCATGACCGCCATCTGGCGGGTAAAGACGGCCTGAAGGTCGGCAACCAGCTTGCGGGCAAACAGGGCGCGGCGCGCGCCGGGCTTGCCGGGACTGCGCGTTTCCTTCAGGTCGGCGGTCAGCAGGTCCTGCGCGGCCAGTTGCTGGGTTGCATGGGCCTCGGTTTCGGCCACGATGGTCCCGGTGCGGCGGCGCCCGGAACTGGTGTAGGCGGTATAGCTATAGGCCTTCACGTCGCGTCCCCGACGACGCGCAGCGCCTCGTCCAGGCTGACACGGCCTTCGGCCACGGCTTGCAGGCCCTGTCCTGTCAGGGTGTCGCTGGGGGCAAGGGCCAGCGATTTGATCGCCGCCTCGCTCTCGCCCCGGTCGATGGCGGCGCGCAGGCTTTCGGTGACTTCGGTGATTTCGAAAATCCCCATGCGGCCCGCATGTCCGGTTCCGGCGCAGGTGGCGCAGCCCCCCGGGTGCCAGGTTTCGCGCGGGGCGCTGATCTTGTGACGGTCGAACAGGCGCTTGTCCTCGCGGCTGATCGGCTGGGCCTGTCGGCAATCGGGGCAAAGTTTGCGCAGCAGGCGTTGGGCGATGACCCCGCGCAGGGTGGCGGCGATCAGGAAATTTTCGAGGCCGAGATCGCGCAGGCGCACGATCGCGCCGACAGAACTGTTGGCGTGCAGCGACGAAAACACCAGGTGCCCGGTCAGCGCCGCCTGCGCGGCGGTCTGGGCGGTTTCGGTGTCGCGGATTTCGCCGACAAGGATCACGTCCGGGTCCTGGCGCAGGGTGGCGCGCAGACCGGCGGCAAAGGTCATGCCGATTTCCGAATTGATCTGGGATTGTGACACACCGGGCAGGTCGTATTCGATCGGGTCCTCGACGGTGACGATGTTGCGCGCGTCGCGGTCGGCCAGTTGCAGCAGGGAATAAAGCGTCGTCGTCTTGCCCGCGCCGGTGGGCCCGGTTGCCAGGATCACGCCGTTGGGAAAGGCGGCGAGACGGCGCAACAGGGTCTGTTGCGTGTCAGACAGGCCCAGATCGCCCAAGGGCATCAACCCGGTGGACCGGTCCAGAATCCGCAAAACGATGCGTTCACCGTAGTGACCGGGAAGAGAGCTGACCCGCGTGTCGATCACCCGCCCGCCCAGCGACAGCGGAATGCGCCCGTCCTGCGGCAGGCGGGTTTCGGCAATGTCGAGCCCCGCCATGACCTTGAGCCGTGAGACGATGCGGCGTACCGGCACGTCGGGGCGGTTCATCACCTCTTGCAACACGCCGTCAATACGCATGCGCACGCGCAGGCCGCCTTCGTGCGGTTCGATGTGCAGGTCTGATGCGGCGCTTTGCACCGCGCGGCGCAGCAACTGGTTGACCAGCTGGATGACCGGCGCATCGCCGGGTTCGTCCAAAAGGTCGCGCTGACGGCGGGCAAAAGCCGCCTCTTCCAGATCAAAGCTGATGTCGTCGCCCGACGCGGCCCGGCTGTGGGCACCATCGCGATAGGCATCGGCCAGCGCCTTGTCGAACCCGATCTGGTCGGCCTCGATCACCTCGATGGGGTCACTGCCGACGCGGCGCTGGACCTCGCGCAGGCCCAGCTGCGTGGCGTTGGGGCCAAGCGTGACCCGCGCCCCTTCCAGCACCACCTGCTGATCCTGCGCAAAGGCAAAGGGCAGGTGGCCAGAGACCGCGCCGCTATTGTCCGTTGAAACGGAGCCGTCCCGGGAGAGGGGGGAAATTTCGGCTTTGGGCGACGTCATCAATGAATCCGGCATCAAAGGGTTGGTTCAGGTCAACACCGTCAAAGGGCAGGGCATTGATCTGGGACTGAGGATAGTTTCCATCATCCAGCGGTGCGATGGAAGCGCTGACTTCGTTCGCCTTGCGCGCCAGCTGCTGGGAAATCCGCCGCGCCTCGGCGTCATTGGACACGACCTGCGGACGCATCATCACCAGCAGAACGCGCTGGTTTCTGTTGTTGTTCTTGCCCCGGAACAATCCCCCCAACAGCGGCAGTTTCGACAGCCCCGGCACCGCCTGCCGGGCCGTTCCATTGCCGTTTTCCAGCAAGCCGCCCAGCATGATCACCGATCCGTCGCGCACAAGCGCCGTGGTCGACAAGGACCGCTTGGTCGTGATCTCGCCGCCCGACGAGGCGTTGGAGTTGGTCAGGTTCGACACCTCCTGCTTGATCAGCAGGCGCACGGTGCGGTCGGCGTTGATCTGCGGCGTGACGTTCAAGGTCAGGCCCACGTCCTGGCGTTCGATGGTCTGAAAGGGGTTTTCCACCGCGTTGTCGCTGACCGTGGAATAGCTGCCGGTCACAAAGGGCACGTTCTGCGCCACGACGATCTCGGCCTCTTGGTTGTTCAGGGTCAGGATCGACGGCGTCGACAAAAGCCGTGTGGAATTGACCGAGGTGATGGCCGTCAGCAGCCCGACAAAACCGTCGTTGCCGCGCTGCCGGTTCAGACCGATGGCGCCGCCGGCACCCGGATCAGGGGTGCTGCCGTTGTTGAGGGTCGAGATCAGGTTGATCAGGCTGCTGCGACCCGGCAAGGTGAACTGCGATCCGCCGATCAGCGCATCGTTCAACACCGCGCCGAATTGCGCGGACAGGTCGGAAAATCCGTCGACCGTCATTTCAAAGATCACCGCCTCGACCAGGACTTGCGTAGGGCGTTGGTCAAGATAGCGCACCATGTCGGCGATTTCGGCGATGCGTTCCTGCGGGGCGGAAATCAGCAGCGAATTGGTCGACAGTTCCGGGATGATGCGGATCGGGGCGCGCACCCCGGTCGGGTCCTCGGTGCTGAGCGTGCGCGTCACCACATCGGCGATCGACGCCGCATCGGCATAGTTCAGCGCGATGGCCCGCGACACCACCGTATCGCGCTGGGTATCCAGTTCCGACACCAGCACCCGCACCCGGTGGCGCATCGCCTCGGGGCCGGACACAAGCAGCGCATTGGACCGCCGGTCGACGCTGACCGCGGCGCCATCGTCAAGGATTTCCATGGACTGGACCACCTGCATCACATCCGCCGCATTGGCGTTGCGCAGCCGGATGATTTCCACAGGAGCGGTCTGGCCGGGTTTGTCCAGCTGGTCGATCAGCGCGGTGATCCGCGCGATATTGGCGGCGCGGTCCGACAGGATCAAACGGTTCGATCCGGGCACGGCCGAGATGATCGCCTCGGACGGGAGCAGCGGGCGCACCACCTCGATCACCTCCTGCGGAGAGATGTCGCGCACCCGGATCACCCGGGTTTCGAAACCGCCGGGCAGGGCGCTGGCCCCCGAGGCCAGTTCGCGCGCTGAATTCATCGGAACGATCCGGTCCGCCCCGGCGCCTTCGACGATGGTCAGGCGGTTCAACTCCAGCACCGACAGGAAAACCTGGTACAGGTCTTCGTTCGACATCGCGTCCGGTGACAGCACCGTGACAGTGCCGCGCACGCCCGGGTCCAGCACGAAACTGCGGCCCGTCGCCTCGGAGACGATTTCGACAAAGTTGCGCAGGTCCGCGTCGCGCAGGTTCAAGGTGACCTGGGCCTGCGCGGGCAGGGCCTGGAGAATATTGATGTAAAAGGAGAAAACGACAAAAAGAAAGGGTTTGACCCATGGCAAACGCCCGAACAGAGTCCGGGATTGGCCGGCCTTCGCCGGGGGCTGCAATGCTGGATGCATCATGCTCTGCTCACTGTTCCTGGGGTTTGTCGGCCGAAAACGGCCCCCCGCCTGACTTGTTTTTCAGGCAGCATAGGCGAAAAACCAGAAAAAGGCACGGGTTTCTGTTGCCTTGGCAAAAAACCGGGCAAAGCCGTGCCTGACCTGCCTGCCGCCGCGGCATTCAAGTGCATGGCCCTTGCCCTGCGCGGATTTTGGCACGACGCTGCGCGACAGTGATCATCGCAGCCAAGGGCCCTAGACCATGTCCACCGTCATCACCCTGAGCACCAGCGCGGACCCCGCGGTCGAGGCCATTCTGGTGCGCCATCACAGCGCCATGTCCGCCGCCACACCGGCCGAAAGCTGCCATGTGATGACCTCGGACGCGCTGCGCGCCAGCGGCGCGCGGGTCTATGCCCTGCGGGACGGGTCGGGCGCGGTCCAGGGCGTCGGGGCGTTGAAACCCTTTGGTCAAAACGCCGTCGAACTGAAATCGATGCACGTGGCCGCCGAGGCGCGCGGCAAGGGCTTTGGCAAAAGCCTGCTGAACCACCTTTTGTCCGAAGCCCGCGCCATGGGCATGACCGCCGCCTACCTTGAAACAGGATCAGAGCCGGGTTTCGCCCCGGCACGGGCGCTGTACGAAGCCGCCGGTTTCGAATACGGCCCGCCCTTTGGCGATTACGTCCCGGACCGCTTGAGCGTTTTCATGTCCCGAAGGCTGTGAATGGCTTGCCCCCCACCCTGAAAATCTGCAAATAGACAGCCAATCGGTCCCTTGGCTGAACTGTATAGAGCAGCTGACTTCTATACGTCGTGTCAACAAGGGTTTTTGGCTTTGAATTCAGATGTGTTCACATCTATGAACTGACTACGCACTGTTTTCCGAACGGTGTGAGCGCGACCTCGTAGCTCAACTGGATAGAGCAATTGACTTCTAATCAATAGGCTGAGGGTTCGAGTCCTTCCGGGGTCGCCAAAACTTCTACAAATCACGATACACTTTGAAACTCGCGACCGGGATGCACGCTTGACCCTGCCACCCAACGTCGGCTCGTCGCATTGTGGTGGCGGCAGGCGATCCGGGTATGATCCGCCCCGCCAGTGTGGTCCAATTTGAGTGTTGGTGCATTGGTGGCCTGACAAGCGAGGGGACGATGTAGACGAGAATAGTTGCGCCTTTCGTTCCTCCGGCGGCGATACCGACAAAAGCGATCAGGTCAATCGGGCCGCCAGGAATTTGCGCCATCTGACTGCGCGATCGCGGATCATCACGTAGAGATTGCCGATCGTTACGAAAAAAGCGACGCCCATCATAGCGCAGAACAGCCCACGCTCGAAACTCTCCTCGAAGACGACGATCAGTATTTCGATGTCAGGCTTTCATTTCTGGTACTCCTCAGGCGCAGCCGCGCAGCATGGCAGTGTATGTGGCTTTCAGGGCGACTTCCTTCACCAGCCAACTGATCCGCAGTTCTTCCAGTGGTGCAAAGGTCCCGGGGAAGGACGGCACAAGGTTGTTGTGGTAGTGGAATTCGAACAGCATCGCGCGACCGACCTGCGGGATCATCGGACATGAGATGTAGACATGATAGGTGGCTGAGGGTCCGGTTCCTTCGATAACCGAGACGCATCCTTTATCGACCACCGGTACCTGCCAATTCACCGTGCCGGCGTGCTGGCCTTTCGGCACCGCGGCCACGTCACCCATCGCCCTGATTTCGGGATAGCGCAGGCGGCGCAAGGTGACCTTGCCATTTTCCACCCAGACCTGACCAATACGTGCCCCCTTCGCGCTGCCAACCGCGTGAGACGCGATATCGAACGCGCGCTGGAGGCCTTCTACCCGTAACTCGGCCTGGTGACATTGCGCGCCCTTGTTCAGCGGAACTGCAGCCTGAGCGCCCCTTTTGACGCTCAGGCCTGACTTGTCTGACACTTGCTGCCGGTGATGGCTATCGCGCCTCGAAATACCCAAGGGGCACTTTGAGGTAGGACCTTCCGTTGGCTTCCGGCTCGGGCAAGCGCCCGCCGCGGATATTGACCTGAAGTGCCGCCAGCATCAGGCGCGGCAGCGGCAGGGTGGCGTCGCGGGCATCGCGCACGGCACGATAGGCCGCCTCGGTCGGTGCATCCTTCAGGTGGATGTTCTGCGCCTTGTGCTCTGCCACGCTTGCCTCACACTGGGCGGCGCGCCCACCCGGAGCGTAGTCATGGCCGACGAATACCCGTGTCTCGTCAGGCAATTCGAGGATGCGCTGAATGCTGTCATAAAGCGCCTTGGACGAGCCACCGGGAAAATCCGCACGGCTGGTGCCGCTATCCGGCATCATCAGCGTGTCATGCACAAAAGCCGCGTCGCCGGCGACATAGGTGATCGAGGCCAGCGTATGGCCGGGCGAGAACATGACCCTCACCGGTATATTGCCGACCATGAAGGTTTCGCCATCGGCAAACAGCCTGTCCCATTGGCGGCCATCGGTCGGCACAATGCCGGGCAGATTGTAGATGTCGCTCCACAATTCCTGCACGCCGGTCACCTTCTCGCCAATCGCCGTGGGCACGCCGGTCTGTACCTTTAGCCACTGCGCCGCCGAAAAGTGATCCGCGTGCGGGTGCGTATCAAGGATCCACTCAAGTGCGATCCCCATCTCGCGCACATAGGCCAGCAGCTTTTCGGCATTCACCGTGCCGGTCGCGCCGGAAAGCGGGTCGAACTCCATGACCGGGTCGACGATGGCGCCCTTCATGGTCTGGGGATCGTGGAAGACATATTGCCAGCTTCCGGTGGGCTTATCCCAGAAAGGTTTTACGATTGGGTTGCTCATGGTTGGTCCTCCTGCCTTGGGTGGGGCTCAGCGAGTGCTGGCCCGCATCATCCAGGTTTCCTTTTCGTGCCATTCGAGACGGTCGGTGAGCATCCCGGCGCTGACCTCATCCCCTGCATCGGCACAGGTGGCGATGGCGGTGCGCAGGGTGGCGGCGATTGCCTCGTGTTCGACAATGGCCTTGGCAACCATGTCCTCGGCAGATTGTGCCGGTTCGGCCTCTGGCGCAGCGTGAGCCATCAGATCCGCCACGGATGCGGGGGCATGGGCGCCTTGGACACGGATGCGCTCTGCGATCTCGTCCAGAGCGGCCCAGAGGTTCTGATACTGCTCCTCGAACATCGCGTGAAGCTGGCGGAATTGCGGCCCCTCGACGTTCCAGTGATAGCCATGTGTTTGCACGTAAAGGCGGAAGGTCTGGCCAAGAACATCGGTGAGAGCGGAAACGACGGGTTGGTCGGTCATGATCGTGGTCCTTTGTGATCTGGTGGTGCGGTGTGGTCAGTCCCGCCCTAGGGCGGAACTGGGCGGCCTCAGAGCTGGCGGGTGGAGAAATACCAATCCACCGTGTCATAGCCTTCGCCGGCGCGGGCGGCGGCCTCTTCCGGGGTTTTCGGCGTCGGCACGATCACGGCATCGCCGGGCTTCCAGTTCTCAGGCATGGCGCAGGCGTTTTCGTCCGCCGTCTGAAGCGCGATCAGCAGGCGGTAGATCTCGTCGACCGAGCGGCCTGCGTTCATCGGGTAGTAGACCATGGCCCGCAGCACGCCTTCGGGGTCGATGATAAAGGTCGCCCGGACGGCGGCGGTGTCGGATGCGCCGGGCTGGATCATGCCGTAGGCCTGCGCCACCGCCATGTTCAGGTCCGCGATGATCGGAAAGCGGATCTCGGTGCCGAATTTCTCCTTGATGTTCAGAACCCAGGCGATGTGGCTGTAGTGGCTGTCGATCGACAGTCCGAGCAGTTCGGTGTTGGCCGCGGCGAAATCATCGTGGCGCTTGGCGAACCCGATGAATTCGGTGGTGCAGACCGGCGTGAAATCCGCCGGGTGCGAAAACAGCACCAGCCACCGGCCGCGATAGTCCTCGAGCCGCTTCTGACCGTGGGTCGTGGGCGCGTCGAAAGAGGGGGCCGGTTCATTCAGGCGGGGGCCTGCGGGCTGGGCGGTGGCTTGGCTGATGGGGCTCTGGTCGGTCATCTGTCGGGTCTCCTTTATGATCCCGTGTTGCTGATGAACCCAATCTGGGGCATTGCCTTATATTTGTGAAATTGAATATAATGCAAAAAATAATAGAGGATCTCTATATGTTTACGCTCAGGCAGATGCGTTTCCTCGTGGCGCTCGCAGATCAACTGAACTTTTCCCAGGCGGCAGACATCTGTTTCGTCACGCAACCCACGCTGTCCTCGGGGATCAAGGAACTCGAGGCGATCCTTGGCGTGCAACTGTTTGAACGGACAAAGCGCAGCGTCATGTTGACACCCGTTGGGACAGAGATCGCAGAACGCGCCCGCCGCCTGGTGTTGGATGCTGAAGAAATCGCAGTTATGGCTGCATCCCATCGCAATCCCTTTCAAGGGGACCTGCGGCTTGGCGCGATCCCGACCATCGGTCCCTATCTCATACCGCACGCCTTGCCAGCGATCCGAAAGGCCATGCCCGCGATCAAGCTGTTCCTCCGCGAGGAAATGACCGAACCCCTGATCGACGGGCTGTTGGTCGGGCGCCTTGATGTCATCTTGATTGCGTTGCCCTTCGATACCGGCAAGCTTCATGTCTCGCCCCTGTTTGAAGACGGGTATCACCTCGCATCGCCGCCAGACTGGCCTGCACCTGCAGGAACAGGCGCCCGCGCGCTGGAGCAGGCCAGAGGTCAATTGATGCTTCTGGAAAAGGGGCACTGCCTGCAGCGTCACGCCCTTGCCGCCTATCCCGATCAGTTGTCAAAGGAGCAGGATGACTTCGCAGCCACAAGTTTGAACACATTGATTGCCATGGTCTCTGAAGGGTTGGGCGTTACCTTGCTGCCGGATCTGGCCGTCAGCGCCGGGGCGGCAAGGGACAGCTCCGTCCGTTTGACCCCCTTGCCGGATGCCTGTCCCCGGCACGTCGTCCTTGCCTGGCGTCCCGGCTCAGCACGGACGGCGGTATTCGAAAAGCTTGCCGACATCTTGCGCTCTCACAGGCAGATGGATTGACCATGTCCGTCAATGCCCCAAAGAACATGACCCGGTGCGGTCTTTGGGGTGCGCGCAGTCGTTGAGAATTGTGGCGTCGATTTCAACGCTACATCCGTGACCCTTGTCAGGGGGTCGGGCGCAAAGGGGCCGCGCCTTCGTGGCTCCAGTCTTCGCCCGTGGCGGGCAATCCGATGCGGCTGGCCGCCACGCGCGAAACAATCGACGGAAAAGTTTGCCCGCTTAACGAGCGTCAACGCCAGCACATGCGGTGCTTGGATACTCTGGTCTGTGTCGGGCCTGTCAGTGGAATTCGAGCCGACGCCGTGTTCCACGCCGTCGAAGCTGACATGACCAAATAAAAGTGAAGGATTTTAGCCATGAAACATGATGAAACAAACAAAACCCTCACCCGGCGCGCCCTGCTTGGCAGTGGCGCCGCCGCAGGCGTTGGCCTCACTTTGGCCGGAACCGTTCAGGCGGCTCCGCAACCTGTGCCCGAAACCTGGGATGAAGAAGTCGACGTTGTCATTGTCGGAACAGGGTTCGCCGGCCTTGCAGCAGCCATCGAGGCGATCAAAGCGGGTGCAACCGTGGCTTTGCTGGAAAAGATGCGAACGCCCGGCGGCAATTCGATCATCAGCGGCGGCGTGATCGCGGCAGCCGGTTCGCCCTTGCAGGCGGAGGAAGGCATCGAGGATTCCGTCGAAACAATGATCGAAGACATGATGAAGGCGGGTCTGCACCTGAACTATCCCGACCATGTGCGCATCATCGCCGAGAAGTCGGTGGAAACGGTCCAGTGGACCATCGACGAACTGGGCGTCGAATATCGCGGCCTGGCGCATATGGGTGGTCACGCGGTGCCACGGTCCTACGCGCTGGCGGCGGCCAGCGGATCGGGGATCATCGTGCCGCAGTTGAACAAGCTCAAGGAACTGGGCGTCGAACCGCGCACCCGAACACTGATGAAACACCTTCTGCGCGATCCGGACGGCCGGGTGAAAGGCGTTCTGGTCCACGAAAAGTATCGTGACCCCGACCTTGACAGCGGGACGCCGAAAACGATCAAGGCCCGCAAGGCCGTCATCATGGCCACGGGAGGTTTCGGTGCCGATCCGTCGTTCCGCGCGTTGCAGGACCCGAGGCTGGGCGGCGAGTTGGACACCACCAACCATCCCGGTGCAACGGCCCAGGCCCTGCGCGAGGCGCTGAACGCCGGATGCACACTGGTACAGCCCTCGTGGATTCAGCTGGGCCCCTGGACCAGTCCCGACGAACGCGGTTTCGGCTACGCGCCGCACTTCGTTCAGGGGGTCGCGGCGTCCTATGGGCTATGGATCGACACGCAGACCGGCAAACGCTTTGTCAATGAACTGGCCGACCGCAAGACCCGCGCCGACGCCATTCTCGCGGCTGGCAACAAATGCATCGCCTTCGCCGATGCAGAGGGCTATGCAAAAGGCACGACCGGGCGGCCAAGCGACAACATGGACAAGATGAAGCAAGCCGGTGTGCTGATGGAATATGCCACGCTCGAAGAGATGGCGGCGGCGCATGACATCCCGCTTGATGCGCTGAAGGCGACCATCGCCAGCTTCAACCAAGGCATCGACAGCGGCTCGGATATCGAGTGGAGCCGTTACCTGGCCGAAAACACCGGTAAGATCGGAACGCCCCCCTTCTATGTCGTTCGGCTGTCGCCAAAGATCCACCACACGATGGGCGGCTGTGCGACCAATACACGGGCCGAGGCGCTGGACGTGCTCAGCGGCGAACCGATCCCCGGCCTATTCGTGGTCGGCGAGGCGTCTGGGGGCATCCACGGGGCTTCGCGGCTGGGATCCTGTGCCTATGCCGATTGCCTGACATTCGGGCGGATCGCCGGGCAGAACGCTGCCGCCATGGACAGCTGGAACTGACCGTCAAAGGCCGAACGACGCTGACCGTGGCGCCTTTCTGGTGCCACGGTCGCATGAAATGCCAAAGGAGCCCCCATGCCCCTACGTCTTTACCGGATCGTCTTGTCGATGGCGCTTGCCCTTTGCGGTCTGACAGTTTTCTCGACGGCAGCGCAGGCCGGCGAACCTGACTTTTGCATTGTCGAAGATCGGGGCGTCTGCATCTGGCCCGCCGCCAGCGCCGATGACAAGCCTCACCAACAGCAAAGCCGATCACACGGGGGCGAGCCCGGCCTGGTCGGCCGCGATGGCAAGCCTGTGCCCGACCACGAATGCAGCGCCTGCCACGAAGAACCTGATCTTCTGCCCCAAGGCCATCTGCCGACGGCAGGCATGTCGGTCGAGGGCTGCCGCATCTGCCATGGTACCGACCAGGCCGCATCGCTGGACGACCGACTTTTCCAGAGCCATACACATTTCTTTGCCGGGTTGGGCTGTGCGGACTGCCACGCAGACCCGGAAGACGCGGATGAGCCCGAGATGGCCGTCTGCACATCCTGCCACGGCACTTTGCCGGAAATCGCCGCTCAGACCGCGGACGTCGTGCCGACCAATCCGCATGATTCTCCGCATGGCGAACCCTACGCGCAATGCGGCTTGTGCCACTACCAGCACGAACCGCCCGACAATTTCTGCGCCACATGTCATGATTTTGATTTCACCATGCCGTGAACACGAATGGACTGATCTGCCCCGCCTGAGTGGTCCGACTTGAGAGTTGGTGCATTGTTGGCCTTTGGTCCGTCTGGAAGATGGTTTCAGGGACCGGTGGGCGGTAACCCAATGCGCTGTGTGGTCTTTGCAGGCCGATTGCCGGCTGCACGACCCTGCGGCTATCAGACAATTCGATCGGCCCCGCCGGACAGGGTCGGCTGTCCGATCGACGCTTGCCCCCTTGCCGAACAGACACGAACCCGTCTTTCGTCGGCATCGAGACAATCGGGCAAGTATTCGCGAGGATTGCGCCTGTTTCGCATGACGCCTGAGATTTATCTACGCTTTCAACCAGACCGCCATATGGCGCGATCTTTGAAAGGAACAGATCCATGGCAGACACGACTTTTGGCCCAAAGGGATGGACGCCCGAACGCCTTACTTCCCTGGCCGGCAAGACCTATGTCATCACCGGCGCCAACGCGGGCGCGGGGTTTCAGGCGGCGCGCATCCTGCTGACGCGCGGCGCTAAGGTGGTGATGCTGAACCGCAGTGCCGAACGCTCGACCGCGGCTATCAAGGATCTGAAACAGGAATTCGGGGCGCAAGCTGATGTCAGCTTTGTCCGCATGGACCTGTCGGATCTGTCCAGCGTGCGGGCTGCCGCGCAGCAGGTTCTGGACACGGTCCCGCGCATTGACGCGCTGATCTGCAACGCCGCCATCGCCCAGGTGCCGTCGCGCCAGCTGACCGTGGACGGGTTCGAAAGCCAGCTGGGCACCAACCACTACGGTCACTTCGTTCTGTGTGGCATGCTGTTCGACCGGATCGAAGAAGCCGAAGGGCGCATCGTCGTGGTCGCCAGTCTTGGCTACAAGATGGGCCTGCGCACCATCAAGTTCGACGACATGAACTGGGAAAAGGACTATGGCGCCAACACGGCCTATAGTCAGAGCAAACTGGCGCAGATGATGTTCGCCTACGAGCTTCAGGACAGGGTCAAACCCGCCGGTCGCAAGGTTTCGGTCTACGTTTGCCACCCCGGCTCTTCGGCCACGTCGCTGATCAGCACCAGCGGCGGTTTGATGACACGGATCACATGGTGGCTGATGACCAAGACGCCCATGGTGCAGACCGCCGAACAGGGCGCCTATCCCGAAGTCATGTGCGCCACCGAAACCGGGCTGGAGCAGCGCGCGCTGTATGGCCCGACCGGCCGGATGGAATTCGTGGGTCCCGTGGGCCGTGGCACGCTGGAACCCCACGCCTATGACAAACCTGTCATGACCCGCCTGTGGGCTGTATCCGAACAGGCCACAGGCTTTGTCTGGACGGTTTGACTGCAGGGACTTGAACGGGGGGCAGACAGTGCCCCCGCAAAATACTGGATAAGGGAGTGACCATGGACATCCTCAAGACCGCAACAGACTGGGCCAAGGGCGAAATGCTTTCCAACAGCGTCTTTATCCTTTTCGGGGCGCTGTTTCTGGCGGCGGGTTTCGCGTTCTGGCAGGTTGGCCGCACGGATATGGCGCGGGCCTACGGAATCCCGATGCTGGTGGCGGGTCTTCTGCTGCTGATCCTCGGGGCAGGGTTGCTTTATGGAACCTGGAGCGCCCTGTCAGGCTTTGGCCCGGCCGTTGCTCAGGACACGCCCGCCTTTGTGGCATCCGAGATCGCGCGCGTCGACAAGACGATTGCGCAATACGGCACGGCGGTCTTCAAGGTGATGCCCCTGATGATTGTTGCGGCGGCTGCGCTGATCATCGTGCTGGATGGTCACGCGGGGCGGGCAGGGCTGATCACAACCATCGCCTTTCTCTGTGTTGTCATGCTGGTCGACAGCAACGCCAGCGGGCGGCTGGACAGCTACAGGCAAAAGTTGACCGAAGCATCACGATAAGGCACGCAGGGCACGCCGAAAAAGGCGCAGGTTGCCCGGTTCAGGGATAGCCGTCATTCTCACCGGGCATGGTGGGCTGGATAAACTCGAATGGCGCGAGGATGTCGCAGTACCACGCCCCACGGCGGGCGAAGTCCTGATCCGGGTCGGCGCCTCGGCGGTGAACAACACCGACGTGAACACCCGCACCGGCTGGTATTCCAAGGCGGTGCGCGGCGACACAGGATCTGCCGCCGCCGAGGGGTATGGCGGTGCCTCGGACGCCGATGGCGGTTGGTCCGGAGCGTTGAGCTTTCCGCGTATCCAAGGCGCTGACTGCTGCGCGCAAATCGTTGCGGTCGCAGAGGGCGCGGACCGGGGGCGGATCGGCCAGCGGGTTCTGGTGCGCCCGATGCATCGCCCGTCCGACAGTGACGATCCGGACGCGCTTGTCACGTTCGGATCAGAGCGGGACGGCGTATTTGCCGACCTCGTGCGCTACATCGAAGTGGGCGAGATCCGGCCCGTGCTGGCCAAGTCCTTCCCGCTGCGCGAGCTGCGCGCGGCACAGGAAACGTTCCTGGACAAATCCCACATGGGCAAGATCGGGATCGAAATCTGAGGGTGAGTAACCACGAAAGAAGCCGGCCAGATGCCAGGGTTTGACATCTGGCCGGCTGTCTTTCGGAACTTGATGGATCAGACCTCGACAACCACCTTGCCGATGGCCTTCCCGCTTTTCAGCCGGGCATAGGCCGCGCCGACCTCGGTCAGGGTGAACCGCTGATCGTCCAGCATCGGCTTGACCTCACCTGCATCCACCAGCTTGGCCAGGCCTGCCAGGATTTCGCCATGCGCTTCGCGGCGAACGTCGTGCAGCATCGGCAACAGCATAAAGACGACATGCAGGGACAGCCCCTTGAAGTGCGCCGGGCTCAGGTCGAGTTCCAATAGCGCAACGGTCGTGACGATCTGTGCATTCAGCCCGGCCGCCGCAAAGGAGTTGGTCATATTCGCGCCGCCGACCGTGTCATAGACAACGTCGAAACCGGCACCGCCGGTATGGGCGGCGACATAATCGTCGATCGTTTCGGCCATGAAGTCGATGGGTTTGCCGCCAAGATCCTTGATCGCCGCCAACTGACCGGCACCGGTGCCGGTCGCGGACACCTCGGCGCCCAGATGCCGGGCAAGCTGCACGGCGATATGGCCGACACCGCCAGCACCGCCCTGAACAAGCACCTTTTGGCCTGCGCCAACATGGGCGCGCTGCAAACCTTCCCATGCGGTAATTCCGACCAACGGCAGGGCCGCGGCCTCGCGCATGGTCAGGGACTTGGGCTTGTGGGCGATCAGCCGGGCATCGGCCAGCATGTATTCCGCAAGCGCGCCCTGAAGATCGGCCAGACCACCGGCGCAGCCATAGACTTCGTCGCCCACGGCATAGCCTGTGACACCCTCGCCGATCTCTTCGATCACGCCGGCAAAATCCATGCCCAGCACGGCGGGCAGCGCGGGCGAAAGCGGCAGGTCCGACCCGATATCCTTGATCATCGTGTCGATGGTGTTGACGCTTGTCGCCTTGACGCGGACAACCACATGTCCGGATTTGATCGACGGGCGCGCCGTGTTGGCCAGCGCAAAGGACGCATCGGGGCCGTATTGGTTCAGGGTCATGGTTTTCATCGGAATCTCTCGTTCACGGTTTCGTTGGACAGCAAATACGGAATTTCCGGAACGACGATAATGGGCCTGATTTTGATTTCAGTTTTCGGGTTTGCGATATAAATTCAGTCGCAGGGCTTTCCGGTCTGTGTCCCTCGGCTTTGCCCCGCAAGGTCCCGGATTGCCGCCATGACGTCAGTCACATGCGCCTGGTCGCCCGCCGCGGCGTTGGGCTGCGCAAAGCGTTTGCTGTCATTGTCGAAATAGCGGCCCGAGGCTGACGCAAACTCCTGCGACAGTGCGGCGCGGCGCAGGATGTCGGCGCCGATCGAAAGATCGCTGCCGGCCAGGCCAAAGCCTTCCTTGACCATCTTTGTCGCCAGCAAAGAGCCGGGGTTCACGGCGATGAAAACAGGCCCGTCCGGATGCGCCCGGGCCATGTCCTGCGTCCAGATCGTGATCGCCAGCTTGCTTTGAGCATAGGCCCCCATGTCATCAAGACCGCGTTTGCCACGCAGGGCCTGCACGTCCACGGGCGCCTGCGCCGCCGACGACAGGTTCACCACGCGGCCCGTCGCCGGGATGATCGGCAGCAGCCGCCGGGTCAGCAGATAGGGCGCGATGGTGTTGACGACAAAGCGCACATCCAGCCCCTCGGCAGTGCGGGTCTGCGGTGTCTTGAGCACGCCGGCGTTGTTGATCAACACGTCGATCTGGTCATGGTCGGCCATGATTTCGCGGGCCAGCGCCTCGACCTCGTCCAGCCGGGACAGGTCGGCGCGATAGGTTTTCGGGGTGCCGCCGACTTGCTTGGCGGCAACCGCCAGCTTGTCGGCGCTGCGCCCGTGCAGCAGCACGGTGTGGCCCTCGTTGGCAAGCGTCTGCGCCGTCAGCAGGCCGATGCCGTCGGTCGCGCCGGTGATGAGGATGGTCTTGCTCATGGTCATTTTCCTAACTGGAGAAGTCGGGCAGGATCTCGTCCGCCAGACGCTGCATTGTGGGTTCGATCCCGGCCCCGTTGAACCGCAGGTTCAGCGCGACGTGGTTGATGCCAAGGGTGCGGATCTCGGAAAGATAGCGCCGCAGGTAATCCGTGCCCGATTGAAAGCCGAGGTGGATTGGTCTGGGTGGCGCATCGGCCCGGTCGACAAGGTCCACATACAGCGATTGCATCACGGGTTTGTCCGGCAGTCCCGCCTCGTTGATCCGGCGGCGATACTCGGCCACCACCCGTCCCTGACAGCCTGCATCGCGCGGATAGGTCATCCAGCCGTCGCCATTGCGAGCGACCCAGTCGGGCGATTGCTGGCTGCCGCCGGTGATCAGCAGCGGCAATTGTCCGCCCGTGGGTTTCGGCAGCATGTCGATCCCACCCGCAAGCCTGCCCTGAGCGGTCTGGCGTTGCGGATAGGGTTCGGCCATGGCGCGGATGTAATCGACACTGTCGCGGAACCGCGCGCCCCGGTCTTCGAACCCCATGTCCAGCGCCGGGTATTCGTCGGGCCGATCGCCCGAGGCCACGCCCAGCAGCAGCCGCCCGCCCGACAGAACGTCGGCCGAGGCCGCCGCCTTGGCCACATGCGCCGGGTGGCGCAGCGGCAGCACGACGCTGGCCACACCCAGCGCGATATCGCGGGTCGAGGCCGCCAGCGCGCCAAGATAGACGAAGGGATCAAAGACCTGCCCGGCATCGCCAAAGGACGGCACGTTGAACGGCACATCGCGCAGCCAAAGCGCCGAGAACCCGAGTTCGTCCGCCATTTGCGCGCGCTGGATGTGGCGCGCCATGTCGGGCACGGCCGTGTCTGCATAGCGCGCCAAAGGCACCACGAGGCCAATGCTCAACTGATCCGGTTGAAAAACCGTGTTATAGGCACGGTTCAGGCGTGGGAACGCCTTGGTATCCGTATCATCCAGCATCTGTGATCTCCTCTTGGTGGCCGAATGGGTCGAATGGCTCAGAAGCCGCTCAGCACCTGCTTGCCGATCACGCTTCCGCTTTCCTGGCGGATGTGCGCCGCGCGCAGGGTATCGGCGCTCAATTGTCCGGCTTGTTCGGTCACGGTGGATTGCAGCGTGCCCGCATCAATCATCGCCGAGACACGGTTCAACAGATCGCGCTGCACGGCGATATCCTTGGTCCCGAACATCGAACGGGTGAACATGAACTCCCAATGAATGCTCAGCGCCTTGGGCTTTGCGGTCTTGATGTCCAGCGCCTGCGGGTCGTCGATCAACGCGATCTGCCCACGCGGCGCGATCACGTCGATAATGGCGGGCCAGTGCTGATCCGTCGCGGTCAGCGCCGCGACATGTGTCGGGATGATGCCAAGTGCCGCGATCTGGGCGACAAGGTCGCCGCGGTGGTCAACAACGTGATCCGCCCCCATCTTGCGCACCCAATCCCGGGTTTCGGTGCGCGACGCGGTGGCAATCACGGTCAGCTTGGTCAGCGTCTTGGCCAGCTGGATCAGGATCGAACCCACGCCGCCCGCCCCGCCGATGACCAGCAGGGTCTGGCCTTCGCCGCCGCCTTCGGCCAGGCGGAAGGCGTCAAACAGCATTTCCCAGGCCGTGATCGACGTCAGCGGCAGCCCTGCGGCTTCGGCGAAACCCAGGGTTTGCGGCTTGCGCCCGACGATCCGTTCATCGACGGCGTGAAATTCGGCGTTGGTTCCGGCGCGCGTCACGTCCCCGGCATAGAACACTGCGTTACCGACTTTGTAACCTGTCACGGCATCGCCCACCTGCGTGACGACACCCGCCGCGTCAAAGCCCAGAACACGCGGCCCGCCGTCGGGCTGAACGGCAGCGCGCAGTTTGACGTCAACCGGGTTGACCGACACGCCCTTGACCGCGACCAGCAGATCATGGGCGCCGACAGCCGGCTGCCCAACCTCGACGAGGGTCAATTCATTCGCAGGTCCGGCGGAGTGATAGCCAATGGCTTTCATGGTCTTGTCCTTGATAAGGGTTTTGGTTGCGAACAACTTATCTCTTGCAATAATCCAGAAAACCGGCAGCTTTCAGATTTCATTTTTCCGGTTTGGGATATAATCGCGATGGACACCGACAATCTGCGCCTCTTCGTCATGGCGGCGGACCGGCTCAACATTTCGGCTGCCGGGCGCGAGCTTGGCCTTGCCCCGGCCGTTGCCAGTGCGCGCCTTGTCAAACTGGAACAGGAGCTTGGCGTCGAACTGCTACGCCGCACGACCCGCAAGGTGTCCCTGTCGATCGAAGGATCGGATTTCCTGCCCTACGCCCGCGAAATCCTGGCGCAGGCCGATGCCGCAAGGGCCGTTCTTGGCGGGGCCGAGGCTGGCCCCAAAGGCACCTTGCGTTTCGCCGCGCCCAGCAGTTTCGCACAACTGCACATCATGCCGCTGCTTCCGCAATTTCACGCGCAATACCCCGACCTGACGCTGGATCTGCGTCTGTCGGACAAACGGTTTGATGCGATCGAGGGCAGCTTTGACCTTGCCCTGCGCAGCGCGCCGTTGACCGACAGCAGCCTGAAGGGCCGCAAGCTGTCTGACGACACGCGCGTTTTGTGCGCATCGCCCGCCTATCTGAAGACGCACGGCACGCCGACAAAGCCCACCGACCTGTCAGGGCATCACTTGATTGCCTGGAGCAATCTGGACAGGCGCGACCTGATCAACATCTCTGGCGAAACCACCACGCTGGACCCCGCGGACATGACCTGCCGCACCATTCTGGATGACGGAGACGCACAGCGCGAGGCAACCATCGCCGGGGCCGGTCTGTCGGTGAACTCGCTTTGGAGCGTCGCGCATGAAATCGCCGCAGGCCGGCTTGTACGGGTTTTGCCAGACTGGCGGTTGAACGACCGATCGGTGCTATGGCTGGTCTATCCGCGATCGAACGTGCTTACCCCCAAGACGCGGATATTCATGGACTTCGTGATCAGGCACCTGGGCAATCGGTCAGAATGGCGGGAATGACCGGGGCGCGGTCATCCCTGCGGTTCATCCTGTGACGGCTTTGCGAACAGGCGCGCCTTGAGCGCTGTCCAGATCGGGGTCTGGCTGACAAAGATCAGGATAACGGCGCTGAACAGAGACAGCGACAGGGGGCTGGACAGGATGCCTTCGAAGAATCGGCCCAGATCCTCGCGCTCGGAGATGATTGCGCGGCGCCAGTTGTCATCCAGCAGGCGCGACAGGATCACGCCAAGGATGACCGGCCCCAGCGGATAGCCGTAGTGGCGCATGAAATACCCAAAGACGCCAAAGCCCAGCATCCAGTAGACATCGGTGATCGCGTTGTTCACCGCATAGGCGCCGACAATCGACAACAGCAGGATCAGCGGAATGATGATCGCCCGGGGCATCGCGACGATGCGGGTAAAGATCCTGATCCCCGTCAGCCCGAAGACCAGCATGAAGACATTGGCCGTCATCAGCGCACCGACGATGAACCAGAACATGTCCGGCTGATCGATCATCAACATCGGGCCGGGGTTCAGCCCGTGGATGAACAGCGCGCCAATCATGATCGCGGTCACCGCATCGCCGGGAATGCCCAGCGTCATCATCGGGATGAAGGCCCCGCCAACGGCGGCGTTGTTGGCGGTTTCCGGGGCGACCAGCCCCTCCATCGCGCCCTTGCCAAAGGGCACCTTTGGCGATTTGGTCACGCGCTTGGCGTGGTCATAGGCCATCAGCGCCGCGATGTCGCCGCCGGTGCCGGGCAGGGCACCGATGATGACACCGATCCCCGAGGTCTGAAGCGACAGCGGCAGGTATTTCCGGATCGTGCCGAACGAAGGAACGATCCTGTCGATCTTTTGGCGAACCGCCTTCATGTTGACGTTCTGCAATTGCAGCAAGGCCTCGGACACGCCGAACATGCCGATCATCACCGCGATGAAGGAAATCCCGCCTTCCATGATTTGCAGGTCAAAGGTGAAACGCTCGGTAAAGGTCAGTGGATCGCGGCCCACGGCGCCGATGGCAATGCCCAAAGCCCCGGCAAAGATGCCCTTGACCAACGATCCGCTGGACAAGGACCCCACCAGCAAGATGCCCAGCACCGCCAGCAGCATGTAGTCGCGCGGCTGGAACGTCAGGGCAAAGTCGGAAACGAAGGGCGCGGCGACGGCCAGAACCAGGATGCCGACCAAGCCGCCGAAAAACGACATGACCGTGGTGACGCCGATGGCCTGGCCTGCCTCGCCGCGCTGCGCCATGGGATAGCCGTCCATGGCCGTGGCAATGGCCGAGGGCGCGCCGGGGATGTTCAGCAGGATCGCCGTGCGCGAGCCGCCATAGACGCCGCCCATGTAGATGCCGACCATCAGCGAAATCGCTGGGTAGACATCCCAGGAAAAGGTGAACGAAATCAGGATCGACACAGCCATGGTGACGGACAGGCCGGGAATGGCCCCGATGTAGATCCCGGCAAAGGTGCCCAGACCCACCAAAAGCAGAAGTTGCGGCTGGGCAAAGATCGTCAGGATCGCAAGGATCGTCTCCATCACGAGGCCCCCCCGGACAGCAGCGTGCGGAACAGCTGTATGAATTCAGCCTCGGGGACGATCCCGGCCGGCAGAAGCACGGTAAAGACGACGCGAAAGACGATCCAGATCACCACAAGCGACCCCAGCGCGACGCACAGGGTATAGCCCCAGCCCCGGCGCGCCAGAAGTTTGATCGCGACGATCAGGAACAGGGCGGCAGTCGGCACAAAACCAAGCGGTTTCAAGGCCAGTCCAAAAAGGATCAGAAACCCGATGAACACCACGACCATTACCGGCAGGATATCCTTTGCCAAGGTTTCGGTCATGACCTTTGGCAGGCGCGCGGTGCGCAGGGCAATGATCAGCGCCGAAACCACCATGACCAATGTCGTCGCCATGGGAACAGAGCCGGGGGCCGACAGGGCCTGAAACCCTGAAATCCCATAGGCGCTGTACAGCAGGAACAGGCTGGCAAGGGCGAGGAAAACGGCAAAGGCCAGTTCACCGGGGCGACGCTGGTCGCCATAGCCACCGGGCGTTGCATCGGACGTGCCGTCGTGGTGGTCGCTGTCGCCTCTGAAATCCGGGTCCATGGTGCTGCTCTCCCTCGCTCGTGTGATTGCGGTCCCCTGCCTGGAACGCAAAGCGCCGCCCGACGTCTTGCGGCGCGGGCGGCGCCTGTGGTTGACGGGCCGAAGTGGCCCGTCCTCCGATGCTGTCGGTGCCGCGGTGCGTTACGGGCGCGCGATGCCGAACTCTTCGGGCGACGCCTTGGTCAGACCGGCGTCCTGCAACAGCCATGCGGTGCCTTGCTGCCACTTGGACAGGAACTCGACCGCCTCGGCGCCGCCAATCCCCATCATGGTAAAGCCACGATCATCCATCAGCTTGACGAAATCGGGGTTCTTCGCGCCTTCGGCGAAGGCGGCGCTTAGCTTGGCCACCACGTCATCGGGCGTGCCATTGGGGGCAAAGACACCAAAGAACGGACCCCAGGGCAGGTAGGTGTTGTAGCCTTCGTTATAGGCGGTCACCAGCGGCACATCGGGCAGCTTTTCATTCTGTTCCACGTCAAAGATGGCGATCGGTTTCATGGATCCGGCCCGGATGCCTTCGATGGCGGCGCCCAGAACGGCCGGCATGACATCGACAGCGCCGCCCTGAAGCGCGGTCAGCGCCGGGCCATCCCCGTCATAGGGAACTGCGATCACGTCCAGCTCACCTTCGACGGTGTTCATCATCGCTGTGATGACCGAGGGCAGGCCGCCGGGGCCGGTCGCGCCAAAGCGCAGCTCGCCGGGGTTCTTGGCGATATAGTCCAGCATGCCGGGGTAATCATCAAAGGGCGCGTCGTTGTTGGCCACCAGCATCGGGGTGCCGCGGGCCAGCAGGGTGATCGGGATGAAATCGGCGTAATCCTTGTCGCCAAGGCCCATGACCTTGTACAGCATCGGGTTTTCCGCGCCCATCAGCAGGGTATAGCCATCGGCGTCTGACCCTGCGACATGGTTCAGCGCTATCGCGCCGACCGCGCCGGTCATGTTCTGCATGACGATGGTGCCGCCCAGGGCGGCCTCGGCATGGGGTGTGACAGAGCGCATGACGGTATCGGTCGACCCGCCGGCCCCCCATTGAATGATGCCCTGAATTTCCTTGGTGGGATAGTCCTGGGCCGCTGCAACACTGGCGCCAAGCCCGAACGCAACCAGTGCGCCAATCAATTTCCGAGACATCTCTGTCCTCCCTCGATGTTTGTCTGGACCCCGATTCGCTCCTCGGCTCCGGGGCCATGGGATGGTTTATGTACCTGTGGGTTAATTTGTCAAATAAAATGTACCCACAGGTTAACTATGTGGTATCCAAAATGCATTATCGACAGGAATCACGGGGTAGCGACATGGATGGCACCACGGAAGGGGCGGCAACTCAACGAAAAACATCCTGGAAAAAGGACCCCGAGGCAGTCAAGGCGAACATCCTGACCGTCGCCACCGAGGAATTCGCCGCCTTTGGCCTGTCGGGCGCGAACATCAACGAAATCGCCAGGAAAACCGCGACTTCGAAACGGATGATTTATTACTACTTTGGCGACAAGGAAGGGCTGTATTGCGCGGTTCTGGAAGGCGTCTATGCCACGCTGCGCCGCAACGAAGACCTGTTGGATGTTCAGGGGCTGGACCCGGTAAATGCTCTGCGCCGCCTGATCGGCGCCACCTTCGAGGCGCATATGAACGCGCCGCATTTCGTCCGTCTGGTGATGATCGAAAACATCCACAACGCCCAGTATCTGCGCAAATCCGACATCGTTCCGAAACTGAACCGATCCATCATCGAAAACCTCGAAGACGTGTGCAGGCGGGGCAAATCGGCAGGGCTGTTCCGAGCGGGCACCGACCCGCTGGAGCTGCACTGGCTGATCAGTTCCTTCAGCTTTTACAACGTGTCGAACCGGCATACGTTCTCGACGTCCTTTGGCAAGACGCTTTATACCAAGGCGCGGCAGGCGCAGTTGAAGGAACGGATGACCGACATGGTTCTTGCCGCCGCCGTGATCGGACACGAGCCGAAATCATGGGATTGATCGGCAGGGTCGCATTAATCCGGTAATTTGTGTTATGTTATATAAAAGCGCAACAGAGGCCGGACGCCACATTTCCCCAGAAACCGCGAAGATCCTGATCGCATTATCAAAATCTTCGGAAAACTGCTGTCACCTCTTTGCGTCTGGTCTGCCCCCGGGCCGCGTCGCATAGTCAGACCAAATCCCCTTGCCTGCAGGAGCATCCATGAGCACCAAGTATTACGCCCCCCACGGCGGGCACCCGGGCCAGGACCAGCTGTTGACGGACCGCGCCGTGTTCACGGATGCCTATGCGGTGATCCCGAAGGGCACCATGCGCGACATCGTCACCAGCTTTTTGCCGTTCTGGGACGAAACCCGCCTTTGGGTGATCTCGCGCCCGCTCAGCGGCTTTGCCGAGACGTTTTCCCAATACATCATGGAGGTCCGCCCCGGCGGCGGGTCCGACCGCCCCGAAACCGACCCCGAGGCCGAAGGCGTGCTGTTCGTCGTCGAAGGCACCGCCACGTTGCAGGTGGCTGGCCAGACCCATGCCTTGACCCCCGGCGGCTATGCCTATCTTCCCGCCGGAGCCAAATGGACCCTGCGCAACCACGGTCAGGACACCCTGCGGTTTCACTGGATCCGCAAGGCCTATGAGGCGGTCGAGGGGCTGGACGCGCCCGACGTGCTGATCCTGAACGAAAACGACATTGCACCGACGCAGATGCCCGGCACCGATGGCAAATGGGCCACCACGCGCTTTGTCGATCCGTCCGACCTGCGCCACGACATGCATGTGACGGTCGTCACCTTTGAACCCGGCGCGGTCATTCCCTTTCTGGAAACCCATGTCATGGAGCATGGCCTGTACGTGCTGGAAGGCAAGGCAGTCTATCGGCTGAACAACGACTGGGTCGAGGTCGAGGCCGGGGATTACATGTGGCTGCGCGCCTTTTGCCCGCAGGCCTGCTATGCCGGTGGCCCCGGCAAGTTCCGCTATCTGCTTTACAAGGACGTCAACCGCCACATGCCGCTGCGGCTGGGGGGCGCTGGCCGGCGCTGATGCCTGCGCGGCGCGATTTACACCGCATCCGAACAGGCTATCTTGAACGCGGTTGGCGAGCCTTTCCGTGACAGGAGCAGCAAGATGGACACCCCGATGGATCTGGACGCCTTTGAAGTGGGTTTCGACATTCCGGCCAAGCCCGGCATGGATGCGGCCGATATCCAGACCCCTTGCCTGATCCTTGACCTCGATGCGCTTGAACGCAACATCCGCAAGATGGGCGACTTTGCCGCCGCGCATGGCATGCGCCACCGGGTGCACGGCAAGATGCACAAATCCGTGGACGTGGCGCGGCTGCAGCAGCGGCTGGGCGGGGCCTGTGGCGTCTGCTGTCAAAAGGTTTCCGAGGCCGAAGTCTTTGCCCGCGGCGGCATCACGGACGTGCTGGTGTCAAACCAGGTGCGCGACCCGGTCAAGATCGACCGCTTGGCGCGCCTGCCGAAACTGGGCGCGCGCACCAGCGTTTGCGTCGATGACATCGCCAACGTGGCCGAACTGTCCGCCGCCGCCGTGCGACACGGCACGAACATCGAATGCCTTGTGGAAATCGACTGCGGCGCGGGGCGCTGCGGCGTGACCACCGCGCAAGAGGCAGTGCAGATCGCCAAGGCCATCGTCGCCGCCCCCGGGCTGACCTTTGGCGGCCTGCAGGCCTATCAAGGGTCCGCGCAGCACCTTGACCGCTACGAAGAACGCAAGGCTAAGCTGGTTATCGTCATCGCCATGGTCCGCGATGTTCTGGACGCGCTGGCGGCCAGTGCCCTCCCCTGCCCGCTGGTGACGGGCGGTGGCACCGGGACCTATCCCTTGGAAACCGCGTCGGGCCTGTACAACGAACTGCAGTGCGGGTCCTACGCCTTCATGGATGCCGACTATGGCCGCATTCTGGACCAGGACGGCCAGCGGATCGACCAAGGCACATGGGAAAATGCGCTGTTCGTCCTGACCAGCGTCATGTCGCATACCAAACCGGACATCGCGATCGTCGATGCGGGGCTCAAGGCGCAGTCGGTGGATTCGGGCCTGCCGGTGGTCTTTGGCCGCGATGACGTCACCTATGTGAAATGCTCGGACGAACATGGCGAGCTGAGCGACCCCGGCGGCCGCCTGAAGATCAACGAAAAACTGAGGGTGATCCCCGGCCACTGCGACCCCACCGTGAACCTGCATGACTGGTTCGTGGGCGTGCGCGGTGGCAAGGTCGAAACCCTGTGGCCGGTTTCGGCACGCGGACGCGGTTATTGACCCCCCTGCCCCGCCGTCATGGCCCGATCAGGATTGCGTCCTTGAACCAGTGTTCCTGAAGGTTGGGGCCGTCACCGATCCGGTCGACGACCGCGAACAGGCCGGGCTGCGAAAGCGGGGTCAGCACCCCATGCCAGACCCCGCGATGATAATTCACCCCCTGCCCCGGTGCTGTGCGAAAGGCCAGCGGCAGACCCGGCACGCCGCCCTGATCCGGGGCCACCACCACCAGGAACGGCTCTTGGCTGAGCGGCAGGAAAGCCTGGCTGCCATCGGGATGGCGTTCGACCATGTCCAGTTTCAGCGGCAGATCGCGCGGGATCGCCTTGAACAGGCTGATCCCGGCGCGCCCGTCGGAAAAATCCAGCTTTGCGCGGTCGTGGTAGCGCCCGCACATGCCCTGATTGATCAGCTTGTCGGGATCGCCCGCAACGTCAAGGACATCGCCAAAGGGCGCAAAGGCCTGCGCCGTCAGCGGCTGGATCGCGATCATCCGGGTCATCGGGCAAATTTTTCCTGCAGGCGCAGCTCGGCGATGCGTTCGACCTGGCGGCAGGCCTCGGCAAACTCGGCCTCGCGGCTGTTGTCGATGCGGCGCTTGAACGCCTCCATGATCGACGCCTTGGTGTTGTCGCGCACGGCGATGATAAAGGGGAAACCGAACCGCGTCGTGTAGGCGGTGTTCAGCGCGGTGAATTCGGCGCGTTCGTCATCGGTCAGCATGTCCAGCCCTGCCCCCGCCTGTTCCGCCGTGCTTTCGCGGGTCAGGCGCCCGGCGGCGGCCAGTTTGCCGGCCAGATCGGGGTGCGCGGTCAACACGCCAAGGCGCTGTTCTTCGCTGGCGCTGCGAAAGATCCGCGACAGCAGGCTGTGGACCCCGGCGGCGGAATCATGGGTCGGCCCGAATTCCAGGTCAAAACCGGCTTCGGCGATCCACGGGCTATGCTCGAAAATACCGCCGTATTCGGCCACAAAGCTTGCCTTGTCCATCTGCGACGGCCTGATCCGCTGCACCGGCGGATGTTCCCGCGCCCAATGGTCGGCGATCTGTTCGCGGGTCGCGAACCAGACGCCGTCATGGGCCTTGAAATGGTCCAGCGCACGCTGAAAGGCGGCGGCGCGCCCGGGACGCCCGACCAGGCGGCAGTGCAACCCGATCGACAGGATTTTTGGCGCGCCCTGCTCCCCTTCGGCATAGAGCATGTCAAAGCTGTCTTTCAGGTAGCTTTCGAACTGATCGCCGTTGGTATAGCCCGCCTGGATCGCAAAGCGCATGTCGTTGCAGTCCATCGTGTAGGGAACGATCAGCTGATCCTTGTCCCCTGCCCTGACCCAATACGGCAGATCGTCGGCGTAGCTGTCGGCGATATAGGCAAGATCGCCCTCGGCGGCGGCCAGGTCGACCGTGTTCATCGAACAACGCCCCGTGTACCAGCCGCGTGGCGGGCTGCCGACCACTTCGGTATGCAGGCGGATCGCCTCGCGGATCTGGGCACGCTCTTCCTCGGCGGGCATGTCCTTGTGTTCGACCCACTTCAACCCGTGGCTGGCGATTTCCCAGCCCGCCGCCTTCATCGCGGCGACCTGTTCAGGGGCGCGGGCCAACGCCGTGGCCACGCCGTAGACGGTGATCGGAAGATCCCTGAGCTGGCGGTGGACACGCCAGAACCCGGCGCGGCTGCCGTATTCATAGATCGATTCCATGTTCCAGTGCCGCTGCCCCGGCCAGGGCGCCGCACCGGTGATTTCCGACAGAAAGGCTTCGGAAGCGGCATCGCCATGCAAGACGTTGTTTTCGCCGCCTTCTTCGTAGTTCAGCACGATCTGCACGGCGATCTTTGCGCCGTTCGGCCAGTTGGCGGCGGGCGGCACCGCACCATGGCCTGTCATGTCTCGCGGATAGCGTTTCACTTGACTTCCTTTCAGGTTGACCCCTGCATATGCCAGAAAATCCCGGACGTTTTTCAAAAAAAACGGATAGGAGCATTCTGTCGGTCGGGTTTTGCCTTTCACGGCGCATCCGGCCTAGACATAGCGAAACGGATCGGAGACTCGCAACATGACTGGTTACCTGACGACCCACGTTCTGGACACCGCGCGCGGATGTCCCGCGCCGGGCATCCGTATCGCGCTGTACCGGGTGACCGGCAATTCCCACAAGAAAATCGCCGAGACCGTGACCAACGCCGATGGCCGCACCGATGCCCCGATCCTGCCGGCCGACGCGTTCAGGACCGGCACCTATGAACTGGTCTTTTTTGCCGGGGACTACCTGCGTGACACCGGTCAGGCCCAGGGCGACACGCTGTTCCTGGACCAGATCCCGATCCGGTTCGGCATGTCAGACCCGCAGGCGCATTACCACGTGCCCCTGCTGCTTTCGCCCTACGGGATGAGCACCTATCGCGGCAGCTGAGCCGGGCGCCGTCATTGCCCCCGCACCTGCCCGGCAATCCGTTCGATCATGAATTCCATGAACAATCGGGTCTTGGGGTCCTGGCGGCGGCGGTGGGTGAACAGGCAGGCCATCTGGATCGGCTCGGGCGGGGTTTGCACCGCCACAGGCACCAATGCGCCGCTTGCCAGGTGTTCGGCGATCTCGAACACCGGTTTCATCGCCACCCCCTGCCCCGCCAGCGCCCAGTCGGTCAGAACGTCGCCATCGTCGCATTCATAGCGCCCCGCAACGCGAAACCGTTTTGGCCCGGCAGCGGTGGACAGCCGCCACTGGAATTCGGTCGCACCGGGAAACCGCAGGCTGAGGCATTCGTGCCCCTGAGACACCAATTCGTCCCCATTGGCGGGCATTCCCCGCCGCGCGACATACTCTGGCGCGGCGCAAAGCACCCGGTCCACATCCGCGATCTTGCGAATGCGCAGGTTGCTGTCCTCGGGTTGGCCCAGGAAAAACGCCAGATCCAGCCCTTCGGTCGTCAGATCGACTTTTCTGTCGGTCAGGCGCAGGCGCACGCTGACCTCGGGGTATGCCTTGAGGAAATCCGGCACCTGCGGCGCGATCAATCGCCGCCCAACCCCCAGCGGCGCCGCAACATACAGCGATCCGCGCAGGTTTTCGGTGATGTTGACGATCTGCGCCTCGGCGGTTTCGACCGCCTCGAGGATATCCGTCGCGCCGCGATAAAAGGATTGCCCTTGCTCGGTCGGCGTCAGGCTGCGGGTCGTCCTTTGGAACAGGCGAACGCCCAGGTGTTCCTCCAACTGCGAAATCCGCGACGAAGTCACCGCCGGAGAAATGCGCAAATCACGTCCTGCAGCGGACATGCTGCCCAATTCATAGACACGGACAAAGGTGCGCACGTTGTCGAGATAGGACATTGTTCCGAATTTTTTGATGCTGCTTGGCTTTTTGGCGCAATACCAGAATAAACTGGTCTCGCCTAGTGTGGCGCGACATTCGAACGTTGGGAGAAAATCCGTGTATGATCTGGCAATTCTATGGGACTGGATCGCATTTTCGGTGCGCTGGCTTCATGTGGTCACCGCGATGGCCTGGATCGGTGCGTCCTTCTACTTTATCGCGCTGGACCTGATGTTGCGCCCCGGCCCGGACCTGCCCCAAGGCGCCCAAGGCGAAGAATGGGAGGTCCACGGCGGCGGATTCTATCACACGGTCAAATACATGGTCGCCCCGGCGCACCTGCCCGAACATCTGACCTGGCACAAATGGCAAAGCTACACCACCTGGCTGACAGGTGCGGCGCTATTGATGATCATCTACTGGGTCGGAGGAGAGCTGTTCCTGCTGGACCCGACCAAGGCGGACCTGACCCTGTGGCAGGGCATCGTGATTTCCGGCGGCTCGCTGACGGTGGGATGGCTGGCCTATGATGCGCTGTGCAAATCCAAGCTGGGCGAAAGCCCGACGGTGCTGATGCTGATCCTGTTCTCGATCCTCGTGGTGATGTCCTGGGGCTACAACCAGATCTTTACCGGCCGCGCCGCGCTTTTGCATCTGGGTGCCTTTACCGCGACCATCATGACGGCAAACGTGTTCTTTCAGATCATGCCCAACCAGCGCATCGTGGTGAACGATCTGAAGGCCGGGCGTACCCCCGACGCGAAATACGGCAAGATCGCCAAGCTGCGGTCGACCCACAACAACTATCTGACGCTTCCGGTCGTCTTCCTGATGCTGTCGACCCATTATCCGCTGGCCTTCGCGACGCAATACAGCTGGATCATCGCCAGCCTGGTCTTTCTGACCGGCGTCACCATCCGCCACTACTTCAACACCATGCACAAGACCGGCAAGGGGCCGCACTGGACCTGGGCCGTGACCGTCCTGTTGATGGTCGTGATCGCCTGGCTGTCGACCGTCCGCACCGGCGACACCTGGGAGGAGGCCGAAGCCCGCCCCCTCACCCCCTATGAACAGAAATACATTCAGGTCGCCGGCTTTGCCGAGGCATATGACACCGTGGTCGGCAACTGTTCGATGTGCCACGCGCGCGAGCCGGTCTGGGGCAACCTGCAATGGGCGCCCAAGGGCGTTTACCTGGAAACCCCCGGCGATGTGGCGCGGCACGCCGGGCAGATCTATCTGCAGGCCGGGCTGAGCCACGCCATGCCCCCACCCAGCGCAATCCAGATGGATGACGAGTCGCGCAACATCATTGTCGCCTGGGTCCGAGAGGCCCGTGGCGCACAGCAGCCTTGATCGCAGGGATAGGAAAACTGCTGCCTCGCACTCAGCGAGCGCCTGGAAAACCCTTTTATATCCATGCTTTGCCGTTGAAATCCGGCAGTTTTCCACAGGCCTCTGTGGAAAACCCTCACACAAGATATAGAAAACTGTTGCCGGAATCGGACAATCGTGGCATTTCACGTTCTGACGGCTAAACGCGTCATTACGCCTGAACGCCGTCAGAACCGACAAGAGCCCATAAGGGCCGGTAGAGGCGGCATGACATGAATGACCTGACGGAACGGGCAGTGCAAGGTGTGGGATCAGACCACATCGGAGCCTTTGCCGACAACCTTGCCAGTTCGCTGGACAAGCAGATGAAGATCTCGATGCAGCCCGATCTGCGCAAAAGCCTGCGCCGGTTCGGGTCTGGCGAGGTGGCGGAGATCCTGCGGGTCAGCCCGTCGAACCTGCGCAACCGGCACAAGGACGGCAGCTTTCCCGAGGTCTATACCGACGCCCGCGGCCACCGTTTTTACAGCGCCGAGGAAATCGACACTCTGCGCGGCATCCTGGGGCGCACCGGCAAGAACAGCGATGCCTATCGCCCCGGACGCGGCGACGGCGACAAGCTTCAGGTCATTTCCGTGGTCAATTTCAAGGGCGGCTCGTCCAAGACGACGGCCACCATCCACCTGGCGCAGCGCTATGCCCTGCGCGGGTATCGGGTGCTGGTGCTGGACCTTGATCCGCAGGCCAGCCTGACCACCTTTTTCGGGTTCCGCCCCGAACTGGAATTCGCCGAAAGCGGCACGATCTATGACGCGCTGCGCTACGAGGATCAGCTGCCGCTGTCGGCGGTGATCCAGAAAACCTATTTCCACAACCTCGACATGGTGCCCGCGGGTCTGTTGCTGTCGGAATACGAAACCGAAACCGCCAACGCCCTGGCCAACCGTCTGCAACCGATCTTTGCCGAACGGCTGTCCATCGCGCTGGAAGAGGTCGAAGGCGATTATGACATCGTGCTTCTGGATTGCCCGCCGCAGCTGGGCTTTCTGACGCTGACGGCCTTGTCCGCCTCGACCGGGTTGCTGGTCACGGTGGTGCCCGGCATGCTCGACATCGCCTCGATGAGCCAGTTTCTCAAGCTGGCCTCGGAAACCATCAAGGCCGTCGAAGAGGCGATCGGGCGCCGTGTCACCTGGGATTTCGTCAAGTTCCTGATCACGCGCTACGAACCCTCGGACGGGCCTCAAACCCAGATGGCGGGCTATCTGCGGTCGATCCTTGTGAACCAGGTCCTGACCGAACCGATGCTGAAATCCACCGCGATCAGCGATGCCGGCATGACCCAGCAGACGGTTTACGAGGTAGACCCGACGCAATTCGTCCGCAAGACACTGGATCGTGCGCTGACCAGCACCAACAGCGTCGCTGACGAGTTGGAAATCATCCTGCAACGTGCATGGGGGCGGAACTGATGGCCCGCAAGATTTTTAATCAACCCCCAGTTGATGAAACCAAAGACGAAGCCCCCTCCCCTGCCCTGCCGAAACGCGGATTGGCGACGGGATCGGTGGGCGGTTTGCGTGACAGTCTGCGCGAGATCACGGCCAATTCCATCCGCGACATCGACCCGGACAAGATCGACCAGGACGGCGTGCGTGACCGTCTGAGCCTGGACGACGACGAGCTGGAGGCGCTGGCCGAAAGCATTCGCAGGCATGGTCAGCAAGTGCCCATCCTGGTGCGCCCTTCGGGTCAGCCGGAACGCTATCGCATCATTTACGGCCGCCGCCGTCTGGCCGCGATCCGGCGCATTGGCGGCACCGTCAAGGCGATTGTCCGCACCTTGGATGACGAAGCGTCGCTGATCGCCCAAGGCCAGGAAAACAATCTGCGGCTTGATCCGTCCTTTATCGAAAAGGCTCTGTTCCTGCGCGAAATGGAGGCTGCGGGCTATAAACCGCAGGTGATTCAGGATGCCCTTGGCCTGACCCGGCAGGGCCTTTCGAACCACCGTGTCGTCCTGAACAAGCTGCCCGATGCGCTGATCCGGCTGATTGGCCCCGCGCACGGTGTCGGTCGCCGTCAGTGGACCGAACTGGCCGGCCATGCCGACGCGGTTGACCTGGTCGAAACCGTTCGGGGCGCCCTGCCCCACGACGCTGATCCAATGCCCGGCGCGATGCGGTTTCAGACTGCGCTGAACGCGGTCAAGGCGGCCGCCAAACGTGCGCTTGCAGATGCGCAGGGCCAATCCCCCGTCCACCGCGGTGGACAGCGCCCGCTGAAAACACGCGACGGCGAAGAGATTGGAACCGTGGCCCGCGACAGCAAAAGCCTGTCGGTGCGGGTATCACTCAAGACCCATCCGGAATTCGGCCAATGGCTTGACGAGAATGCCGACGATGTCGTGCAGGAATTGTTGGCCCGTTGGCAGAATGAAACGCGGCAAGACGGGTAACCAAGGCCGCAAAAAGAAACACGAGCAAACCAAAGGAGCACCAAGGACCCCCAAACGAAAAGAGCCCCCCAAAGTTTCCCCTGGAGAGCCCTCATCATTCGATTAGCACTCATGATGTAGCAATCTCCTCAAATCCGGTCAAGCACTACCGATTCGGTAGGCAGGCTTTTTGCATCCTTTTTTCTGCACTCTGCTGAAGAAGGGGCTGGGAAACTGCGACCTCATGGGTGTCCCGTGACAGGCAAATGACATTCAGGCAGGCAATCGTGCCGGGTGCATACCCGGCAAACAAAGAAGTTGTGTCCAACGACACAGCTGACAGCTGGACGATCTTTCGCGCGATCCGCGAGGCCCGCAGCGCCCTAGGGCTGAGTTCGGGGCATGTGCAGACGCTTCAGGCCATGCTGAGCTTTCTCAAGCCCGGCAAGGGACAGGTCGTCTTTGCTTCGAACATCGAACTGTGTCGCCGGGCCGGGTTCATCGACGAACGTACCCTGCGCCGCCATATCCAACGGCTAGCCGCGCTTGGTATCCTGATCCGGCAGGACAGCCCCAACCGCAAACGCTATCGCGTGTCGGCCCCGGATGGGGACAGCGAAAGCTATGGTCTGTCCCTGTCCCCTTTGTTCAAACAGGCGAAACGCTTTCTGGACCTTGCCGACGCCGTCGAAACCGAACGGCGTCAGTGCCGGTTCCTGCGCAAAAAGGTGCTTGCCCGGCTTGCCGTGATCGAGGTCACTGGCGAGCCGACCGAAGCCACGCTGGCCATTCGCAAGAACCTGCGCCGCAAGCTGGGGTCGGATGATTACCGCGTTCTGCTTGCCTCGCTTCCTGACGAACAGCGTGCAAAAGACCAACATGAAACCACCCCGTCCACCGCGGTGGACACAAAGGAATCACAGGTTTTGTCCGCCAATGACGGGCAGAATGTCCGGCACCATTCTAAGTCAAAAAAAGAAAGATTGGATTCAGACGGCGCATCCACAAAACCGAACGATCACTTGGCCAAAGTTTTGGACCATTGCGATGAAGCGCAGACATACACCCAAGAGCCCGTGAAAACCTGGACAGACCTGACCAGACATGCGCGGTTCATTGCGCCGATGATGGGCATCGACATCGCCACCTACGAACGCGCCAATCAACATTTGGGCGAACAACGGGTTTCGGTCACTGTGTTTATCCTGATGCAGCTGCAAAGAAAAATCCGCAATCTGCCGGCCTATTTCCACAGCATCACACTGGGCAAACGCGCTGACAGTTTTGACCCGATAAAGGTATTGGACCGACTGGGGGCAGGGCAGGGGGTCGCGTAATGGCGCTCATGTCCACCGCGGTGGACAAATGCCTCGCCTAACCGCGATTTCAATGGTCGACCGAGGCCCGTTTCCAATCGCCCTTGTTCAGACGCATGTGGAACGGAAGGTATTTCACCAACTCCTCGGCCAAGAGAAGCGCAAAGACCCAAGTCACGGAAAGATCCAGCACAAGGACCATCAACGCCGTTGCAGGAACCCTGAACAGCCATTGCGACCACACAAAGATGTGCATCACATAAACCGTCTCTCCGCCGGCGCGCAGTGTATTGCCGCAAATCGCGTTCGATCCCTTGGGGAAGGGCAGCACCAACAGGATCGGCAGAAAGCTGAGAAGCGTCGCTTGGGTTTCGGCGTGCAGCTCGGAATACAGCCAGGGCGTCGACAGGCAAATGAACGCATAGACCATCGCCACCAAGGCCGCGGCAACAAAAGACACACGCCGCGTGTCGGACAGGAAAGCATCCAGCACGTCTTCGCTGGTGCGACGGCCCAGCAGCTGAGCGACGAAAATTCCTGTCGCCTGCGCCCAGCACATGCCCACCGTGCCCGCCACCTGAACCCAAGGGTTGATGATGGTCATCGCGGCAAACTGGTTGACCGGCAGCGTGGCATAGATCAGGCCGCAAACGCTCATCGACAGGGTGGCGCTGGCAAAGGTCGCGGCGATGGGAAGGGAAAAGGTCAGGTGACGACGCAGGGTTGCGGCAAAGCTGCCATTGCGCCAGCCGGGGACACGCAGCAAAGCGGCGTGCCGAGACAGAAGGACAACGCCCAGAAACCCGACCTGCAGCACAGAGGCAAGGGCGCTGCCAAGCGCGGCACCGACAACACCCAGTTGCGGCGCGCCGAACAGTCCGTGGATCAAAACGACGCTGGCGCAGATGTTGATCGGAACCGCAAAAACATAGCTGAGCGCCGGCATCCGGGTTTCGCCGCAACCGTTGAAAAAGCTGGTCAGGCAATGGCCGACGGATTCCGCAACAACGACGATGGCAAAGACCGACAGATAGCGCCTTGCTTCGGCGGCGATCCAGGCGTCATGGGCCAGCCCGTCGATGATGGTGCCGGCCGCCAGACCCAGCAGCGCAAGACCGGCAAGAACCACGGTGACGTTGATCGTCAGCCCCGACAGCAAGGCGGATTTCAGGAACACCTCGTCGCCCGATCCAAAGGCCTGGGCGATACGGATCTGGGTGGCGTTGGAAAAGGCCACGATCAGACCCAGAAGCAAACCGGCAATGGAGGCCGACAGCCCAAGCACGGCAACCGACGTTTCCCCCAGCGCCGAGACAAGATAGGCGTCGATCACCACGATGCCATGAAGCATGATTGCCTTCAGGGTCAGCGGCCAGGCAAGGTTGAAGACGGCCTTGATATCGGGGCGCTGAGCGCTGGCGGAACTGTCGGTCATGCTGGATCCGGGGTGCGCAGGACGTCGGGCCATCGGCGGCAAAGCCTGCTGCTTAGCCCCAAAGGCGTGTCTGCGTCGAGATGAAACAAGGAACGTAAAATCAGTGCGCCCAAGGGCGGCGGGTCGTCAGGGTTGGCTGGGCTCAAAGTAATGGGCGTTCGTGACTTCGATCGCTTCGATCGTCGCGTCCAGCCGGGACAGGTGCTCCATGCCAAGTTTGACCGCGCGCTCTTCGTCGCCGGCGATGATCGCGTCGGCGATGGCTTCGTGGTCTTTCAAAAGCTGCGGCATGCGGTCTTCCTTGGCCAGGCCCAGCATGCACAGCCGATCGACCTTGGCCTTCTCGGCCGAGATGACCTCGAAGGCAAAACCGACACCGGCGATCTCGCACAGGGTCTGGTGGAATTCGTAATCCAGCAGGCCGAACTTTTGATAATCACCCTTGGCGATGGCGGTGCTTTGGCGTTTCAGGCAGGCGTCCAGCAGCTTGGCCTCGGCACGGTCGCAATTGCGGGCGGCCCGGCGCAGGACCTCGGATTCCACGGCCGCCCGGACAAAGCGTGATTTTTCGATCTCGCGCGACGAGAAACGCTTTACCTCGGTGGCGCGCTGCGGCCGGATCATCAAAAGATCGAGGTTGGCCAGACGGGTAAAGGCATCACGCACGGGCTGGCGCGACACGCCGAACTGGGCGGCAATCTCGGCCTCGGAAATTCTGTCACCGGGGCGCAGGCGCAGCGAATTGATCTCGTCCAGGAGATGCTCGAAGATCTCGTCAACCGTCGTCTTGCGGTCGCTTGTCATGGTCTGTTGCATCCGTCGGTTTCCTTCTGCGTCGGCGGTGTATAGTCACGTTTTCCCTGAACGCCAATTCCCGACCTTGGAAATAATGCGTCCCAAGACTGTTGAATGCCCGCTTTGGTCGCCGCATCAGCCCGAGGCCCGGCAGGTCCGGGCATGACGATCGGCGCCTTGGACGGGAAACCAATGCCGCAGTGAACTGTGACGTGCCGAAAGGGCGCAGCGACAGCCCCAGTCATGATGCCTGGATCGGCATCTTGCAGTTGCATTCGTTTCGCGAGTCTTAACTTCCGACTAGTATTCCAGTTTTCTGACTAGTATACCAGTAAAAAGTTTTCGACGAATCGCCCGAAAGGGCAGGGGCCCCAAATTGGCCCGTGCCCGATGCGCCAGACGGAAACTGCGTGACGGACGTTGGAACCCACGGGAGGAGAGGGCATGTCAGGAGTTCGATTGGAGGGCATCGTCAAGGCCTATGGCGCCGTTCAGGTTGTCCATGGCATCGACCTTGAGGTGCAAGAGAAGGAATTCGTCGTGCTGGTCGGGCCTTCTGGCTGCGGCAAATCCACGACCCTGCGCATGATTGCCGGGCTCGAGGAAATCAGCGACGGCGATCTGACGATTGACGGGCGCAACGTGAACCGCGTCGCGCCGAAAGACCGTGATGTGGCGATGGTGTTCCAGAACTACGCGCTGTACCCGCACCTGAATGTCGCCGACAACATCGCCTTTGGCCTGCGGATCCGCAAGGAAAGCAAGGAACATATCGCCGAGTCGGTCGAAGAGGTCGGCAACATCCTTGGCCTGACGCCCTACCTGGAGCGCCGTCCTGCCGATCTGTCGGGTGGTCAGCGCCAGCGGGTCGCCATGGGCCGCGCCATCGTGCGCCGCCCCAAGGTGTTCCTGTTCGACGAACCGCTATCCAACCTTGACGCCAAGCTGCGCACCCAGATGCGCGCCGAAATCAAGCGCCTGCACAAACGTCTGGGCGCGACCAGCATCTACGTGACCCACGACCAGGTCGAGGCGATGACCCTGGCTGACCGCATCGTCGTCATGCATGACGGTCGGATCGAACAGATCGGCACTCCGATGGAGCTGTTCCTGAACCCCGCCAACACCTTTGTCGCCAGCTTCCTCGGCTCGCCGCCGATGAACATGGTCAAGGCCACGATCGTGGCTGGCGACACTGGCCCCGTCGGTGAATTCGGCGGTCAGCGCATTCCGCTGCAGCAGCTGCCATCGTTGCAGAACGCTGTCGGCACGCAGGTCACGCTGGGCATCCGCCCCGAATTCGTAAGCGTCGCCGACCAGGGCGCCGCGGGCCGCGTCGATATCGACGTCGATCTGGTGGAAACACTGGGGTCCGAGGCGCTTATCCACGCCAACCTTTTGGGCGAACCCTTTGTCATCCGCACCGACACGGTCGGTCAGATGGATATTCTTGACGGGATTTCCGGGTTCACCATCGCACCGCATCTGGTTCGCGTCTTTGACTCCGAGACCGGCCAGGCGCTGCCCGGGCAGGTGCTGGAACAATGAGCAGCGATCCCAACTTCACCGGTCCCAAGACCGAAGAACTGGTCTTTGATGCATCCGAGGCGCTGCGCCGCCGCAAGCCGGGCCGCGTTCAGCGGATCGGAGACCACCTGAAACGCGAATGGCAGCTGTATGCCATGCTGATCCCGACCATCCTTTGGTTGCTGGTCTTCCTTTACAAGCCGATGTACGGGCTTCAGATCGCCTTCAAGGATTACTCGATCTTCCGCGGCGTCGCGAACAGCCCCTGGATCGGTTTCGAGCATTTCCAGACCCTGTTCGGCAACGACCAGTTCCTGCGGGCGCTCAAGAACACCATCATCATCAGTTTCTATGGCCTGATATTCGGCTTTCCCATGCCGATCCTGCTGGCCCTGATGTTCAACGAGATCCTCGCCCAGACCTTCAAGAAGACGGCGCAGACGATCGTCTATCTGCCGCACTTCATCAGCTCGGTCATCATTGCCGGTATCGTCATCACCGCCTTCAGCCCAAGTGCGGGCATCGTGAACACGGTTCTTGGCTGGCTCGGGATCGATTCCATCTACTTCCTGACCAAACCTGAATGGTTCCGCCCGATCTTTGTCGGCACCGGGATCTGGCAAGAGGCAGGGTTCCAGTCGATCGTCTACCTGGCGGCCATCGCCGGTGTGTCGCCGACGCTGTATGAATCTGCGGTCGTCGACGGCGCCAGCCGCTGGCAGATGATGTGGAAGATCACCATCCCGTCGATCCTGCCGACGATCATCATCATGCTGATCATCCGCATCGGCAACATGCTCGAAGTCAGCTTTGAAATGATCATCCTGCTGTATCAGCCGGCGACCTACGAAACCGCCGACGTGGTGAACACCTTCATCTATCGTCAGGGTATCCAGGGCGGCCAGTACGATCTTGCCGCAGCTGCGGGCCTGTTCAACGCGGTGGTGGCCTTTGTCCTGGTGATGACTGCCAACACGATCAGCAAGCGCTATTCGCGCACGTCGCTTTGGTAAGGGGGGAAGACCATGACCAACATGAATCTCTATTCACGCGGCGACAAACTCTTCGTCATCGTCAACATGGTGCTGATCGCCCTTTTCACGATCTCGACGCTGTATCCCTTCATCTACATCGCTTCGCTGTCGATGAGCACCGGCTTCGAAGCCCGCGCCGGGAACGTCATCCTGACGCCGGTGGGCTTCACGCTCGAGGCGTACAAGCAGGTGCTGTCAGAGCCGCAGTTCTGGACGTCCTACGCCAACACCTTCATCTACACCATCGGCGGGACGCTGATGAGCCTCGCGTTCATCATTCCGGGCGCCTACGCCCTGTCGCGTCCGCAGCTGTACGGTCGGCGGTTCTGGAACCTGACGGTGGCCTTCACCATGTGGTTCAACGCGGGTCTCATCCCGTTCTTCCTGAACATGCGAGACCTGGGCCTGCTGGACAGCTATTTCGGCATCATCATCGGGTTTGCGGTCAACGGCTTCAACATCATCCTGTTGCGCAACTTCTTCGAAGGCATTCCGCAGTCCTTCGAGGAAGCGGCCCGGATGGACGGCGCCAATGAATTCCAGGTGCTCTGGAAGGTCTACATGCCGCTGTCGAAACCGGCCATCGCAACGGTCGCACTGTTCTGCATCGTGTCGCGCTGGAACGGCTTTTTCTGGGCCATGGTGCTGCTGCAGGACGAAGACAAGATCCCGCTGCAGGTCTACCTGCGCAAGGTCATCGCCGAGCTGTCCGATGACGAGGAATTCGCCACATCACTGCTGACCGCCGCCTATTCGTTCGAGACGGTCAGCGCCGCCATCATCGTCTGTTCGATCATCCCGATCCTGCTGATCTATCCCTTCCTGCAAAAGTACTTCTCGAAGGGGATCTTGCTGGGCGGTGTTAAGGAATGAACTCAAGAAATCGCAAAAGGGAGGACACCATGCGAACTTTCAAACTGGCATCTCTTGCCATCCTCGGCACGACGGCCCTGACGGCCCCGGTCTTTGCCGAAAGCCATCTGCCGATCGTTGACGAGCCGCTGGAACTGACGATCCACATGCACTGGCCGCGCGCCCAGGGTTACGGCCCCGGCGGCGACACCGGCACGCTGTATCCGGTCGAAGAGGTCACCCGCGAAAAGACCAACGTCTATCTTGTGGACAAGACCTCGGGTCGCAACACCAAGGACAACAACGAGGCGATGAACCTGCTGATCGCCACCGGTGACCTGCCCGACATCGTGGGCGGCAACCGCATCCAGCAGCCGGTCAACCAGTACGGCCCCGAAGGCGCCTTTGTCCCCCTGAACGAACTGGTGGACGAGCACGCGCCCAACATCAAGAAGTTCTGGGACGAACATCCCGGCCTGAAAGAGGCCATCTCGGCCTATGACGGCAACTATTACTACATTCCGTATCTGCCCGACGGCAAATATGGCCGGGCGTGGTTCATCCGTCAGGACTGGCTGGACAAGCTGGGCCTCGAGCAGCCCGACAACGTTGACGAGCTGTACGAAGTCATGGTGGCCTTCCGCGACCAGGACCCCAACGGCAACGGTCAAAAGGACGAAGTGCCCTATTTCGCCCGCGACTGGGAAGAAGTGCTGCGCCTGATGACGCTGTGGGATGCCCGCACCTCGGGGTCGGACACCTACCACGACTTCTATGTCACGCCCGAAGGCAAGATCGCGCATCCCTATGCGCAAGACGCCTATCGTGACGCCATGGCCAACCTGGCCCAGTGGTACAAGGAAGGCCTGATCGACTCCGAAGTCTTTACCCGCGGCTCCTCGGCGCGTGACTTCCTGCTGGGTGAAAACCTGGGCGGCGTGACCCATGACTGGTTCGCTTCGACCTCGGGCTACAACTCGGCGCTGGCGGACAAGATCGAAGGCTTCAACTTCATCCCGTTCCTGCCGCCGAAATCGGCCGGTGGCGTGCGGATGGAAGAGCACCGCCGCATCCCGATCAAGCCCGATGGCTGGGCGATCAGCTATACCAACAAGAACCCTGTCGAAACGATCAAGTATTTCGACTATTTCTTCTCGGAAGAGGGCGCTTTGCTGGCCAACTTCGGGGTCGAAGGCAAGACCTGGAACATGGTCGACGGCGAGCCGATCTTTACCGACGAAGTGTTGAACTCGGACACGCCGGTGAACAGCCAGATGTACCTGGAAGGCGCTCAGATCTATCGCGGTTACCCGCAGGACTACCGCTATGAATGGCAGTGGACCGCAGAAGCGGCACGCAAGGGTATCGAGCTGTACGACAGCGAAGACCTGCTGGTCGACCAGTTCCTGGGCGTCGCCTTCAACAAGGAAGAACAGGAAGTCTATGACAAGTACTGGCCGTCCATCCAGACCTACATGCTGGAGCGTCAGCAGGCCTGGATCCTTGGTTCGGGCGACATCAAGGCCGACTGGGACGCCTACGTCGAGACCCTCAACAAGATGGGCTACGACAAGGTTATCGAGGTCATGAACTCGGCCTACGAACGCCAGTACGGCTGATCCTGCCGAAACGTCTACGTGAACCTTGGTGCGGCCGCCCGGCGGCCGCACCGCACCCCTGATTTCACCCAACAGAAAGACCTGACCGATGCCCGGCGCACCTGCTCTCACGCTTGACGAACCCAAGACCGGCCGCCTGACCATCCAGTATGCACCGGATGCCGCCAGCGAGATCGTCGAGAACCCGCCGCGCTTTACCTGGCTGCCGGTGATCGAGGACGAGGCGCAGTATGTGCTGCGCATTTCGACCGACCCCGAGTTTCCCGCCAAGGACACGCAGGTCTTCTCCGGAATTCCGCTGAACTTTTTCACGCCCGACACGGCCCTTGCCCCGGGCGATTACCACTGGTCCTATGCGGTCTGCGATCCGGCCACCGGCAAGCCCGCCACCAGCTGGAGCAAGACCCGCAGCTTTTCGATCACCGCCGATCTGCCGGAAACGCCGCTGGTGTCGCGCGCGGCGCGCTATTCCAAGGCCACGCTGGAACACCCCCGGCTTTGGCTGACGCCGGACCGTCTGGCCGATTTCCGCAGGGCGGTCGAGGCCGATCCCGACCATTGCACATGGTTCAACTTCTACGAAAAATCCGTTCTGCCCTGGATGGAGCGGGACATCATGAAAGAGCCCGCCGGCTATCCGAACCACCAACGCACCGCGCCGGTCTGGCGCCAGACCTACATCGAGCTGCAGGAGCTGTGGTACGCCATCCGTCACCTTGCCATCGGCGGCCAGGTGACCGGCGATCAGGCCATGCTGGACCGCGCCAAGGAATGGCTTTTGGAGGCCGCCAGCTGGGACCCGATGGGCGTCACCTCGCGGGCTTATACCGACGAATGGGCCTATCGGGTCACCAACGCGCTTGCCTGGGGTTATGACTGGTTGCACGACCAGATGACCGAGGACGAGCGGGCGCGGGTGCGCGCCTCCCTCATGGCGCGGACCCGCGACATCGCCGAACATGCGATCGTCAACGCCAAGATCCACCTGTTCCCCTACGACAGCCATGCGGTGCGCTCGGTGTCTTTGACGCTGGTTCCGGCCTGCATCGCGCTTTTGGGTGAAACCGACGACGATGAGCCGCGCGAATGGCTGGATTACTGCATCGAATTCCTGTTCACCGTCTATTCGCCCTGGGGCGACAGCGACGGCGGCTGGGCCGAGGGCACGAATTACTGGATGATGGGCATGGCCTATCTGATCGACGCGGCCAACCGTTTGAAAAGCTACGCGGGCCTTGATCTATACAAGCGGCCGTTCTTTCAGAACACCGGGGACTTTCCGCTGTTCTGCAAGGCGCCGAACACCCGCCGCGCCACCTTTGGCGATGACAGCACGCAGGGCGATCTGCCCTGCATCAAGACCGGCCTGAACATGCGCCAGTTCGCCGGGGTCACCGGCAACGGTGCCTATCAGTGGTATTGCGACGAAAACCTGGCGTTGAACCCCGGCACCGAAATGGCGTTCTACAACTGGGGTTGGTGGGACACCAATTTTGACGAGCTGACCTTCCGCACCGACTTTCCCTTTGTCGAGGCCACGCCTCCAAAAGGCGGGTTGCGCCACTTCAAGGGCATCGGCTGGGTCGGGGTGCAGCACGCCATGGACGATCCTGATCAGCATATCCAGTTCGTGTTCAAATCCTCGCCCTTCGGGTCGATCAGCCACAGCCACGGCGACCAGAACGCATTCTGCATGGCGGCCTTTGGCGAAGATCTGGCGATCCAGTCCGGGCACTACGTCGCCTTCAACTCGACCATGCACCGCAACTGGCGGCGCCAGACCCGGTCCAAGAACGCCATCCTGATCAACGGCAAGGGCCAGTACGCCGACAAGGACAAGGCCAAGGCGATGGCCGCCACCGGCAAGATCATCACCGCCCAAGAGCGCGACGATCATATCTATATCAAGGGCGACGCCACCCCGGCCTACCGCAGCCTGTCCCCCGAGGTCACGCGGGCCGAGCGCGAGGTCTATTTCGTCCGCAACAGCTATTTCGTCATCGTCGACAGCGTCGATGCGGACACGCCGGTGTCGGTCGATTGGTTGCTGCACGCCAATGCGCCCTATGACCTGGGCAAGACCTCGTTCCGCTACAGCGGCGAAAGGGCAGGGTTCTACGGTCAGGTGATCTGGTCCGAAGCGGGCAAGCCGACGCTGACGCAGGAAACCGGGTTTCCCGATGTCGACCCCTCGGAAATCGAGGGTCTGCCGGTCAGCACCTGCCTGCACGCCCGCTATCCCGAGGCCACCCGCCACCGCATCGCCACCCTGCTGGTGCCCTACAGGCTGAGCGAGCCGAAGCGGATCTTCCACTTCCTCGATGATCAGGGCTATGACGCCGACCTCTACTTTACCGATACGGATGAAAACACATTCCGCGTGGTGATGAAGAAGCTGGCCAACACCTGACCCGACCGCACAACCACCGCTCCGGCGCTGCCGGACGCCGACTGCACAAACGTCATGGAGACATGCGATGACCGTGAAAAACTACTTTCCCGCAGCTGAAAACACGCTGTTTGACGCTGGCGGCGGGCTGACCCGGAAAGTGGCCGCCTACAACGACAACGTCATGTGCGTCGAAGTGCACTTTGAAACGGGGACGGTCGCGGCGCTGCACCATCACCCGCACGAACAGATCACCTATGTCATCTCGGGCAAGTTCGAATTCACCGTCGGCGACAAGACCTATGTCGTGGCCGCCGGGGATTCGCTGTACAAGCAGCCCAACATCGTACACGGCGCCACCTGCCTCGAGGCAGGGACGCTGTTGGATATCTTCACGCCGCACCGCGAAGACTTCCTCTGATCCAACAAACACAAAGAAAAACGTAAGGGAGAACACGGCATGACCAAACCCGTCATCGGTTTCATCGGTCTCGGCCTCATGGGCGGGAACATGGTTGAGAACCTTCAGAAAAGGGGGTTCGAACTGGTCGTGATGGACCTCAACAAGGATGCGGTTGGCGCCGTTCTGGCCCGTGGCAACGCCAAAGAGGCCGCCACCCCCAAGGAACTGGCCGAGGCCAGCGACATCGTCATGCTTTGCCTGACCACCTCTGAAGTCGTCGAAAAGGTCGTTTATGGCGACAACGGCATCCTTGCCGGCATCAAGGAAGGCGCGGTTCTGATCGATTTCGGTACCTCGATCCCCGCCTCGACCCGCAAGATCGGCGCAGACCTTGCGGCCAAGGGCGCGGGCATGGTCGACGCCCCGCTGGGCCGCACTCCGGCGCACGCCAAGGACGGTCTGCTGAACATCATGGCCGCCGGCGACAAGGCGACCTTTGACAAGGTCAAGCCGGTGCTCGACCAGCAGGGCGAAAACGTCTTTTACCTCGGCGCGCTTGGCGCCGGTCACGTGACCAAGCTGATCAACAACTTCATGGGCATGACCACCGTCTGCACCATGAGCCAGGCCTTTGCGGTCGCCGATCGTGCCGGTGTCGACCGCCAGCAGTTGTACGACATCATGTCGACCGGCCCGTCGAATTCGCCCTTCATGGGGTTTTGCAAGAATTACGCGGTGGATGGCGTCAGCGACCTGGGCTTCTCGATCAACAACGCCAACAAGGACCTGGGGTATTTCCTGAAGATGGCCGAGGATCTGGGCACGCGGGCCGAGATTGCCGAAGGCACCTCGCACAACCTTCAGGCGGCCGTTGATGCCGGCATGGGCGAAGGCAACGTGCCGGAAATCTTCGACTATTTCCTGAAGCTCAAAGGCTGAGCCGACAGGCCGCGCCCCAGCGGGCGCGGCGGTCAACCAACAAGAACGGGACAAAGATCATGAAACTTCAGGGAAAGACCGCAATCGTCACCGGCGGTGGTCGTGACATCGGGCGCGCCTGCGCCGTCAAGCTGGCCGCCGAGGGCGCCAATGTTGCGATCAACTATTTCGCCAGCAGCGCCGGCGCCGAAGAGACGGTCAAACAGATCAAGGCGCTTGGCGGCAAGGCCATCGCGGTGCAGGGCGACCTGAGCAAAGCCGTCGATGTCGAAACGCTGGTCACCCGCACGCTCGAGGCCTTTGGCGGCGTCGATATCCTGGTGAACAACGCGGGCGGGCTGATCGCGCGCAAGACCATCGCAGAGATGTCGCTGGAACACTGGCAGGCGGTGATGGATCTGAACCTGACCAGCACCTTCCTGATGATCAAGGCCTGCCTGCCGCACATGCCGTCCGGCGCAATCGTGAACATCGCCAGCCAGGCGGGGCGCGATGGCGGTGGACCCGGGGCGATTGCCTATGCCACCTCGAAAGGCGCGGTGATGACCATGACGCGCGGGCTGGCCAAGGAACTGGGGCCGAAGATCCGCGTCAACGCCCTGTGCCCGGGCATGATCGACACCGATTTCCACAACATCTTTACCAAGGACGAAGTGCGCCGCAACGTCGAGGCCGCCTCGCCGGTCAAGCGGCAGGGCACGTCCGAGGATGTGGCCAACCTGGTCAGCTTTCTGGCCAGCGACGACGCGGCCTTCATCACCGGGGCCAATGTCGACATCAACGGCGGCATGCTGTTTTCCTGACCCACGGACAGGAAACGCCCATGACGAACCCGGACCGCAGCCGCCCAGCTGTGGCGTAAAGCAGGGCAGGGTGGGCGCAGTGCTGCGCCCGCCCATTCCCCGGAACCCTGATCAAGGGGCTGGCCCCCTGATCCCTTCGGAACATCGGACCTTTCAAGATGCGCTTTCTTGCGATTGGCGAATGCATGGCGGAATTTGCGCCCACATCCGCCCCCAATGAATACAGTCTCGGGTTTGCCGGGGATACGTTCAACACGGCCTGGTATCTGGCCCGGATGTGGCCGGACATCGCGGTGTCGTATTTCACGGCGGTCGGCGACGACGCGATTTCCGGGCAGATGTGCGAAACCTTTTCGGCCAGCGGCATCGACCACCGGCACGTTCAAAGGCTGCCGGGGCGGACGGTGGGGCTCTACATGATCACGCTCGACAAGGGCGAGCGCAGCTTTTCCTATTGGCGTGGGCAATCGGCCGCTCGCCATCTGGCAGACGACCCTGCCGCGCTGAATGCCGCGATCGAGGCGGCGGACCTGATCTATTTCTCGGGGATCACCCTGGCCATTCTGGACGCCCCGGCGCGCGAAAACCTTCTGAACGCGCTGCAGGCGGCAAGGGCAGGGGGCCACACGGTGGCCTTTGACCCCAACCTGCGCCCGCGCCTGTGGTCCGATCCGGCGCAGATGACCGATGCGATCATGCGCGGCGCGGCCGTCAGCGACATCGCCCTGCCGTCCTTCGAGGACGAGGCACAGTGGTTTCAGGACGCCAACCCCGAGGCCACGGCAGAACGCTATGCGGCGGCCGGGGCCAGCACGATCGTGGTCAAGAACGGCGGCGATCCGGTCTTCTTTCGGCAAGGGCAGGATTGCGGCAGCTACCCGGTGCCGGGTTTGTCCGGCGTGGTCGATACCACCGCCGCCGGGGACAGCTTCAACGCCGCGATCCTGGCCGGGATCAAGGGGGACATTCCCCTGCGCGACAGTGTCGAACAGGCGTGCCAGCTGGCCGGGCAGGTCGTTCAGGGCAAGGGCGCGCTAGTGCCTGTTGCGCCATTTCCCACAGGCCGCTGACATCCGCCAGAAAGGATACCCCGATGCCCAACCCGCAACCCGCCGACAGCATTCCGCTGCACCCCGAAACCCTTGACCGTTTGGCGCAGGCCAGCACCGCCACGGTGGCGACGCTGCTGTACAAGCGCGGTTATCACAACGCCTATGTTCAGGGGGTTGCGCCCTTTGCGCCCTGTAAAAAGCCGCTGGTCGGTCCAGCCTTTACCCTGCGCTATATTCCCGCGCGGCCCGACACCGACCCGATCGAGGCCTTTCGTGAACCCGACCACCCGCAGCGCGTTGCCGTCGAACAATGCCCCCAAGGCGCCGTGCTGGTCATGGATTGCCGGCAGGATGCCTCGGCGGCGTCGGCGGGTTCGATCCTGCTGACGCGGCTGGAAATGCGCGGCGCGGCCGGCGTGGTGACCGATGGCGGCATCCGCGATGCCGAGGGCGCCGCCGCGCTGGACATGCCGGTTTTCGGGGCCAAGCCTTCGGCGCCGACCAACCTGACCAAGCACCACGCCGTCGATATCGGCCTGCCCGTGGGCTGCGGCGGTGTTGCGGTCTATCCCGGCGACATCGTGCTGGGGGACAACGACGGGGTGATGATCATTCCCCGGCACCTGGCCGACGAGATCGCCGCCGAGGTTGGCCCGATGGAGGATTTCGAACGCTTCGTCCTGGAGGAGGTGCGCCGCAACGTGCCGATCATCGGTCTTTACCCGCCAACCGACCCTGACACCCTGAAACGTTACGACGACTGGCGCGCCCGCAACGCCAAGGCGTGACCGCAGCGCCACAACACAAAAAGGAGCCATGGCCGTGGATCGTCCCCTTGGGTCTTATTTCAAATGGCCGGTGATCGTCACGATCGTCGGTTTGATGCTGTCCGCCTGGCTGGGCTGGCTGCATTCCGGCAACTGGAGCGGCGTCTTTTCCTTTCTGGTGATCGGCGCCATCCTTGCCGCGCTTGAAATCGCGCTGTCCTTTGACAACGCGGTGGTGAACGCCAATCGGCTGGAAACCATGTCCGAGGTATGGCGCCGCCGTTTTCTGACCTGGGGCATCCTGATCGCGGTCTTTGGCATGCGCATCGTCTTTCCGCTGGCGGTGGTGTCCGTGGCGGCCTGGATCGGCCCGATCGAGGCGCTGAAACTGGCCATCGCCCAGCCCGCCGATTATGCCCGCATCATGGACGAGGCGCATTTGTCGATTTCCGCCTTTGGCGGCACCTTCCTGATGATGGTGGCGCTGACCTATTTCGTGGACGAGGCGAAGGACGTGCATTGGTTCAGCTGGCTCGAGGCACGGCTAAGCGATTGCGGCGCGATCCGGGGCTTCGAGACCGCGCTGGTCCTGTCCGTGGTGGCCGGTTTCGCGGTCCTGTTGCCCGAAGGCGCCAAAACCCAGTTCGCCTTTGGCGCATTGTTCGGGTTGCTGACCTTTTCCCTGGTGGATGTGGTCGGTCACCTGCTGGACAACGCGGCCCGCGACACGGCAAAGATCGGGGCGCAGGGCGGTTTGGGCGCTTTCTTGTACCTCGAGGTGATCGACGCCAGCTTTTCCTTTGACGGGGTCATCGGCGCCTTTGCCCTGACCACCAACCTGTTCCTGATCGCCGTTGGCCTGGGGATCGGGGCGATGTACGTGCGGTCCTTTACCATCATGATCGTCGAAAGGCAGACGCTGGCGCAGTTCAGGTACCTGGAACACGGGGCGTTTTATTCCGTGTTCTTCCTGTCGCTGGCGCTTTTCGCGCAATCGCTGTTCCACGTGCCCGAACCGGTGACCGGCCTGCTGGGCATTTTCCTGATTGCCGCGGCGCTTGTCAGCTCGCATCACTACAGGAAGGCGGCCCCAGGCGCGGCCGGACACTGACCCATTCAAGGCCGCTACCGGCAAGGAGAAGAACATGGCAGCAACGATCACCTGTGTAGCCCCGACACGGTCGCAACTGGGCGAAGGCGCGGTCTGGGACGTCGTCGACCAACGGCTGTGGTGGGTGGATATCCTGGGCGGCCTGATCCACTGTTACGATCCGGTCACCGGCAGCAACGACAGCTACTACTTTGGCGAACCGGTCGGTTGCATTGCCCGCCGCGACAAGGGCGGTCTGGTGGTTGCGGCCAAGTCGGGCTTTTGGTTCTTTGACCCCGCGACAGGCGCGCGCCAGCCCATTGCCGACCCTGAATCCCATCTGCCTGAAAGCCGCTTCAACGATGGCGGCACCGATGCGCAGGGACGGTTCTGGGCCGGCACCATGAAGGACATGGGCGACGCCCAGCCGGTCGGCACCTTTTACCGCCTGGACCCGGATCTGAGCGTGACAGCCTGGAAAGGCGGAATCTGGACGACGAACGGCCTGGCCTTTTCGCCCGATGGCAAGCGGATGTATTTTTCCGACAGCAATCCCCGGGTCCGCACGATCTGGTCTTGCGATTACGACACGCAAACCGGCACGCCGGGGGACCCGCAGCTGTTCTTTGACACGCGTGCAGTGCCGGGGCGCCCGGACGGCGGGACCGTCGACGCCGAAGGGTGTTATTGGCAGGCCGGGATCGAAGGCTGGCAGTTGTACCGCCTTTCCCCCAAGGGCGAGGTGATCCAGACTGTCGATGTGCCGGTCGAAAAACCCACCAAGCCGATGTTCGGGGGCAAGGATCTGGATATCCTGTTCTTCACCTCGCTCAGCCTGGGCCTGACCGCCCCTGAAACGCAGCCCGAGGCCGGCAGCCTGTTTGCCATCACCGGGCTGGGGATCAAGGGCGTCGCGCAAACCCGTTTCGCGGGTTAGGCGGGGCCGCATGACAACGCCCCCCGCCCGCGCGCCGCGCGCCCTGCGCCGGATCTTTGCCCTGGAGGATTTCGAACCGGCGGCGCGGCGCAGGCTGCCGCCGCCGATCTTTGGATATGTCGCGGGGGCGGCCGAAACCAATGCGTCGCGCGATGACAACCGCGCGGCCTTTTCCGAAATCGGCTTTCTGCCGCGCGTCGGTGTCGATGTGTCGGGGCGGCAATTGTCGTGCACAGTGATGGGGATGGGGTTTGATCTGCCCTTTGGCATCGCGCCGATGGGGGCCTCGGCGCTGACCGCCTATCGCGGTGATCTGGTCATGGCGCGCGCCGCGCACAAGGCCGGCATTCCGATGATCATCAGCGCCGCCTCGCTGATCCCGTTGGAACAGATCGTCGCCGAGGTGCCGGACGCCTGGTATCAGGCCTATCTGCCCCAGCACCTGTCCGAGATCACCGCCCTGCTGGATCGGGTTGCCCGCGCCGGGATCGAAACCCTTGTTGTCACTCTCGACAGTGCCGTCGTGCCCAGCCGCGAAAACAACCTGCGATCCGGGTACAAGACACCGATCCGCCCCAATGCCGCGCTGCTGTGGCAGGGGATGACCCATCCCCGCTGGGCGCTGGGGACCTTTGTGCGCACCTTTGTGCAGCACGGCGCGCCGCATTTCGAAAACGCCACCGCCGGGCGTGGTGCGCCGCTGTTGTCGCGGCAGGCAGTGCGGGATTTTTCCGGCCGCGAGTTCCTGAACTGGGATCTGCTGGCCGAGGTGCGGCGCCAATGGAAAGGGCGTCTGGTGTTCAAGGGCATCCTGCACCCCGATGACGTGGCCCGCGCAAGGGAAATGGGGGCCGAGGGCGTGATCCTGTCGAACCACGGTGGCCGCCAGTTGGATGGTGCAGTGGCGCCGTTGCGGGTGCTGTCGGCGGCGCTGGAGCGTGCCGGGGATATGTCCGTGATGCTGGATGGTGGCATCCTGCGCGGCACCGATATCATCAAGGCGCTTGCCCTTGGGGCTCGCTTTGTCTTTGTCGGCAGGCCGTTCAACTATGCCGCCAGCATCGCGGGCGAAGCAGGTGTAAGCCATGCCATCGACCTGCTGCGGGTGCAGTTGCGGGCCGATCTGGGGATGCTGGGGCTGACCGGGGTACCCGAGCTCGATCGCCGGGTGTTGTTCTGCGACGGTTTTCGCGAAGTGCGGACAGACGGACCTGGCGCTTAGCGGCCCATCCAGCCGCCATCGACCAACAGGATTTCCACAGCGTCCCGCCGGAATGCGACCAAGAATCGCCTGGGATCGGCCCGGATCGTCCTGCAAGGCCTGCGTGTTGTCGGTCGCCACATAGCCCGGCACGGTGATGCCGCGCTTGGCCCCGGTCACGACAGCGATCTTGCCCGACAGGTCAAAGGATTACAGTACACTCAAGACGGGGTCCTTTTGTTGACGCGTCTTCCAACTGTCCGCTTGGTCGCACGGCTCGTCACGGATCGAGGATTCCCGGCAAGGTCAGCGAGATGGCCGGAACAAAGGTGATCAGCATCAGCGCCACCAGTATGGCCAGGTAAAAGGGCCAGATCGTCCGCACGGCCTTTTCCATCGGCAGCTTGCCCACGGCGCAGCCGACAAACAGGCAGGACCCGACAGGCGGCGTGCACAGCCCCAGGCCCAGGTTCACCAGAAGGATCATGCCGAACTGGTAGGGGTCGACGCCGATGCTGATTGCCACTGGCAGAAAGATCGGAGTGCAGATCAGGATCAGAGCAGCCATGTCCATGATCATGCCCAGCACCAGCAGGACAAGGTTGATCATCAGCAGGATCATGATGGGGTTGTCCGTCAATCCGGTCAAAAGCACCACGGTCTTGTCCGGAACCCGGTAAAAGGTCAGCATGTAGGCAAAGGCCCCGGCGCAGGCGATCAGGATCATCACCATCGAGGTCGTGCGCACCGAAGACACCACTGCGGTGCGGAAGTTTTCCCAGGTGATGCTGCGATAGATCAGCAGCGTGACGACAAAGGCGTAGATGGCGCCAAAGGCCCCGGATTCGGTGACGGTAAAGATGCCCGACAGCACGCCGCCGACGATGATGACGGCGGTCAACAGGCCCGGGATGGCCCCGAAAAAGCTGAGCGCAAGCTCGCCCCAGCCAGGGAACTTTTCAGCCTGATAGCCGCGGCGCACCGCAACGATATAGGCGGCGGCGGCAAGGCACAGGCACATCAGCACGCCCGGGACGACGCCCGCAAGGAACAGCTTGGAAATCGAGATGCCGCCGCCCGCCGCGATGGCAAAGATGATCATGTTATGACTGGGCGGGATGATGATGCCCGCGATCGACGAGGTCACCGTGACGTTGACCGCGTAATCGGCGTCATAGCCCTTTTCCTTCATCACCGGCACAAGGATCGACCCCAGCGCCGAGATGTCTGCAACCGCCGACCCCGAGATCCCGCCAAACAGCATCGACGAGAACACGTTGACGATACCCAGCCCGCCGCGCACCGCACCAACGGCGGCCGAGGCGAATTTGACCAGCCGCATGGCGATACCGCCGTGGAACATCAATTCGCCTGCGAAGATGAAGAAGGGGATGGCCATCAGCGAAAAGACGTTGATCCCCGAAATGATGCGCTGAAACCCGATCATCAGCGGCAGGCCTTCGTAGGCAAAGGCGGCAAGCGCCGAAATCCCCAGCGCAAAGGCGACGGGCACGCCGATCACGACGCAAAGGCCGAACAGGCCCAGCAGAACAAGCAATCCCATGATCGTTCCTTATTCGAAAGTGTCGCTGCGCAGGTCGCGCCCCAGCGCGAGACGCAAGAGATGGGCCAGAGAAAACAGTAAGATCAGCGCGCCGCCGATGGTCAAAGGCAGCGATCGAAGCCCTTCTGGCAGTTGGATCAGGGGGATCATCGACCCCCATTTGAACGCGGTCAGCTTGGCCCCGTAAATCAGCATCAAGCCGCCGAAACCGGCCATGGCAAGGTCAGTCACGATGACAAAGACCGTGCGCATCCAACTCGGAACGGCGCTGCGCAGGGCAGTCACCGCAAGATGCGTGTGTTCATGCACGCCCACGGCGGCGCCAAGGAAGGCGATGACCATGACCAGCAAAAGCGCGGCCTGTTCCACCCAGGTGGGCGTGGCGTTCAGCACGTAGCGGCCAAAGACCAGCCAGCCGAAGATCACCGTCAGGAAAACCAGTGAAACGCCGGTGATCACACGGCAAAGCGCGGCGATGCGGTCCAGCAGGGTGTCTATTGCAGACATGAAATCAGGGCGGGCGTTGCGATCATCCATCGCGGGTTCCTTGCGGCAAGGCACCCCGGCGACAGTCTTGCCGCCGGGGTGTGAGGGGGATGGATCGACTTATTCGGTCGCTTGGATCAGTTCGACCAGCGGACGCAGATCCGGGTTTGCGGCCAGGTAGGCTTCGTAAACCGGGGCCATGGCGGCCTGGAACGGACCTTTGTCGGCGATCTCGTTGGTTACCACGCCGGCCTTTTCGACCATCTCGCGGCTCGAGGCTTCGCGCTCGGCCCAAAGCTGCTGTTGCAGCGCGGCGGATTCCATCGCGGCGTCTTTCACGGCGGTCTTCATGTCATCGGACAGGGCGTTGTAGGCATCGGCGTTGATGCAGACACACTCGGGGATGATCAGGTGCTGGCTGAGCGAGTAATAGCCCGCAACCTCGAAGTGACCGGTCGATTCATACGAAGGCCAGTTGTTTTCCGCGCCGTCGACAACACCGGTTTTCAGCGCCTGGTAGACCTCGGCAAAGGCCATCGGCGACGGGTTGCCGCCCAGCTCGGCGATCATGCCGGAATACAGGTCGTTGTTCATGACCCGCACCTTCATGCCGGCCACGTCCTCGGGGGTGTTGATCGGCTTGTCGCCGTTATAGAACGACCGCGCGCCGGCGTCGTACCATGCCAACGGCACAAGCCCCTTGGCCGCCATGCCGTCCGAAATCATCTGACCGCCTTCGCCGTTCAGCACGCGGAACATGTGCGGCACGTCCTTGAAGATGAACGGCAGCGACACGACGTTGGCTTCGGCTGCGATCGGACCAATGGGGCCAAGGTTGAAGTTGCCGATTTCCAGACCGCCCAGGCGAACCTGTTCGATGGCGTCGGGCTGGCTGCCCAGGGTGCCGCCGTGGAACATCTGCAGGGTGATTTCACCGCCGGTCTTTTCGGCCAGCAGCTCGGCGAACTTGTCCATTGCGACGGTGTTGGGATAGCCGTCGACGTGGATGTTCCAACCGCGCCATTCGGCAGCGTCCGCTGTTGTGCCAAGCATGGTCACAGCCGCGGCCGCGGCGAAAATGGATGCGTTGATTTTCTGGTACATGAGATCCTCCCTTGGATGTTTTGACCTTGGTTTTGTTGAACTGCGACGGCCAGTTTTGTCTGGCCGGCGGCACATGGCGTCCGGGCCCGGGCAAGCCGCGCCTGGCTTTTGGCTACGGTGCGCGCCGACAATTGCGGCGGCGCCCGCTTGTCCGAGATTCGGGTAGTTCTGGTCGCTCCTCCCAGTGCCGACCGTCCTCGCGTTAATGAAGACTAGTATACCAGTTAAGTCAAATAAAAAATGCACCTTGTCGTGGGGCAGGGGCTTCGCCGCCGGATTTCAGTAATTCCACAGCGTCCCGTCGGTCAGGCGCACGACCGGATGGCTGCCCGGTTGATAGCTGTAGCGCGCGGCCTCATGTTCGTCGAAATCCACGCCCAGTCCGGGGGCATCGCTGACATGCACCATGCCGTTTTCCATGCGGTGGTCGGACGGGAACAGCGCGTCGCATTCCGGTGTGCCCAACACCAGGTATTCCTGGATGCCAAAGTTCGGCGCCCAGGCGTTCAGATGCGCCTGCGCCGCCATGCACAGCGGTGAATGGCTGGGCGCGCCGTGAAACCCGGTGCGCACGTGATGCAGCCCGGCCAGGTCGACGATGCGTTTGACGTGGGTGATCCCGCCCGCATAGGTGACGGCCACGCGGATGAAATCGATCAGCTCGTTCTCGATCAGCTTGTTGCAGTCGTAGATCGAGTTGAAGACTTCGCCGATGGCGATCGGCACGGTCGAATGCTGGCGCAGCAGGCGCAGGGCATTCTGGTCTTCGGCCGGGGTCGGGTCTTCGAGCCAGAACAGCCGGGCCGGTTCCACCTCTTTGGCGAATTCAGCGGCCTCGCGCGGCAGCAGCCGGTGATGCACATCGTGCAGGATTTCCAGATCGGGGCCAAAGCGTTCGCGGATCTCCATCAGGGCCCCGGGCATGTAGCGCATGTACTTGCCGGTATCCCAGGTTTCGACCTTGGGGCGGATGCCGCTGAAATCGGTGATATAGTGCTTGCCCGCGCCCTTTTCCTCGGGGACCGCATAGCTGGCGGTGGGCATCCCGGGAATGCCGCATTGCACGCGCACGGCCCTGTAGCCTTGCTCGACGTAATGCGCGATCGACTCCATCAGGTCAGGCAGGTCGGCGCCGGTGGCGTGTGCATAGACCATAGCGCCCTCGCGGCTTTTTCCGCCGAACAACTGGTACAGCGGCATGTTGGCCAGCTTGCCCTTGATGTCCCACAGGGCCATGTCCACGGCGCCAAAGGCAGCCATGGCGATGGGGCCGCGCCGGAAATAAGCGCCGCGATAGAACAGCTGCCAGATGTCTTCGCTGTTGCGCGGGTCCAGGCCGATCAGGTTGGGGATCAGGTAGTCATGCAGGTAGGCGGCCGGCAGGGTTTCACGGTTGTTCAGCGTCGCATCGCCCAGCCCATAGACGCCCTGATCGGTCATGATCTTGAGCGTGACGTAGTTCTTGCCGGGGCCGCCGACGAAGAGTTTGGCATCAGTGATCTTCATGTTGGGGGCCTTTCCTTGGGCACCGGGGCGCAGGCGTCAGAACAGATCAGAGGTATCGGTCCAAGTGTGGGTCTTGCGGATGATGTCGATCAGCTGTTGGTATTGGCTGCCTTCGCGGAATGTCGGATAGGGGTCGACCGTCTCGCCCTGAATATCTTTGACCAGTTCGCGCGCCAGGTAGTGCCAGCATTGCTCGGTCTCGCCGGTGACTTTCGGGACGGCGGCGGCGATGTCCCGGGGCAGGGGGATGTCCTGCCATCCCTTGTCCTTGCTGTACAGCGACAGCTGGCCGCTGCCGTAATGACCCTTGAGATGGATCGCGCCCTTGGTGCCGTAGAACACGATGTGGTCGTCGTGAAAACGGGGCACCAGCCCGCCATGCTTGAACAGGACCGAAACCGGCTGTTCGGCAAGCGGGCTTTGCAGGCGGGCCAGCACGGTATAGGACCATTCGACGTTGCTTTCGCCCCATTCCAGTGCAGGGTCGGTCAGGTCCTTGGGAATGAAATCGCGCCGGGTCGCAAAATTGTGGACCCCTTTCACGATGGGGGCGCGGCCCAGGTCATCGCGAAGGTCACCAAAAATGCCCAGCACCTTGTCCCCCACGACCGAGGTCACGATGGACAGGGTATGGGTAAAGTTGTTGTTCAGCCGCCCGCCGCCGTCCTCTTTGCGATGCGACCAGCCAAAGGGGATGTCGCGTTCAAGGTTGAAGTGCGACATGCACTCGATCTCGGTCGGGGCGCCGATCGCCCCTTCGGCAACCAGGCGTTTGGCGTGCAGGACACTGGGGGTATAGCGAAAGCTGGCGGCATAGGCGGTTTTGACGCCGCGAGCCTTGGCGCGCTGGTACAGGTCGACGGCGGTTTCTGCGCTTTCGGTCATCGGCTTGTCGCAAAAGATGTGGCACCCCGCCGCGATGGCCTGGGCAATCGGGGTGAAATGCGCGCCGCCCGGTGTGGCGATCGCGACAATGTCGGGTTGCAACAGGTCCAGCGCCGCCTGCCAGTCGGTGCCGGCGTGGGGAATGCCCAGTCTGGCGGCGACCTCGGCGACGACTTCGGGGGTCCTGCCGACCATGCCGACGATCTCCGCTCCGGCGGCGCGAAAGGCCTCTGCATGGCCTTGCCCGGCAAAGCCGGTTCCTGAAATCAGGACCTTCAATCTGCGACTCATCCTGCCCTCGAGGTTGATTGGATTACTAGTATACTAGATTCGATTTCAACCTTTGGCAAACTGGAAAACCCCGGCGCCCGCGCAATGCTGGTGCCGAAATCTTTTCAAGATTTCGGGCCGCTTTCTTTTGAAGAAAGCGGGACCGGGTCGCCTGTCAGCCAGCGTACCGGAGCCTGATTGCAGAAAATGACGATCTGCCCCGAATTCTCGGCAACGCGATAGCCGCGCCGGTGGATTTCCCGCATGAACGCCTCCATCCCGACAAAGCGTTCAATATCACGCGCCTTGCGCCGGATGACTTCGCCTTTCTGCACCGCCTTGGAGGCGAACAGATCACGAAGCCAAAGCTCAGGCGAAAGGGGGGACAAACGGGGCTGCATGCCGTCAGGGTAAAGCGATCATTGTTGATGGATGGTAAACGCATCCAATCGCCTAGGGTTCTAACGCCCGCGTCTTTTCACGCCGCCTCTTTGCCCCGGTCTCCCGGCGGTTGAGCGCCCCTTGGATTTCACCGCCGCCTCAGAGGCGGCGTCTATCGCCGACTGCCGGGCCAAGGGATCGTCGTGGACAGCCAGATCGACGGCTTCCAACCTTTTGACCTCGTCGCGCAGGCGGGCGGCCTCTTCGAACTCCAGGTTCTCGGCGGCCTTGCGCATGTCTGCCCGCAGCCCATCCAGAACAGCCTTGAGGTTCGATCCGGCCAATTTGTCGTCGATCTTGGCGGTGACGCGGTTCATGTCCACGTCGCCCTGGTACAGACCGGCAAGAATGTCCTCGACGTTCTTCTTGACCGTTGCGGGGGTGATGCCATGCTCTTGGTTATAGGCGATCTGCTTGGCGCGGCGGCGGTCGGTTTCGCCCAATGCGCGCTCCATGCTGCCGGTGATGCGGTCGGCGTACATGATCACGCGGCCTTCGGCGTTGCGCGCGGCGCGGCCGATGGTCTGGATCAGCGAGGTTTCAGAGCGCAAGAAGCCCTCTTTATCCGCGTCCAGAATGGCGACCAGCCCGCATTCGGGAATGTCCAGACCCTCGCGCAGCAGGTTGATGCCGATCAGCACGTCAAAGGCACCCAGACGCAGGTCGCGCAGGATCTCGATCCGTTCGATGGTGTCGATGTCCGAATGCATGTAGCGCACCTTGATGCCCTGTTCGTGCATGTATTCGGTCAGATCCTCGGCCATGCGTTTGGTCAGGGTGGTGCACAGCGTGCGCATGCCCTGGGCGGTGACCTTGCGGACCTCGTCCAGCAGATCGTCGACCTGCATGTCGACGGGGCGGATTTCGACCATCGGGTCCAGAAGGCCGGTGGGGCGGATGACCTGTTCGGTGAATACGCCGCCCGCCTGATCCATTTCCCATTTTGCAGGCGTCGCGCTGACAAAGATCGACTGCGGGCGCATGGCATCCCATTCCTCGAACTTCAGCGGGCGGTTGTCCATGCAGGAGGGCAGGCGGAACCCGTGTTCCGCGAGGGTCATCTTGCGGCGGAAGTCGCCCTTGTACATGGCGCCGATCTGCGGCACCGACACGTGGGATTCGTCCGCGAAAACAATTGCGTTGTCGGGGATGAATTCGAACAGGGTGGGGGGCGGTTCGCCCGGTGCGCGGCCCGTCAGATAGCGCGAATAGTTCTCGATCCCGTTGCAGACGCCCGTCGCCTCGAGCATTTCGAGGTCAAAGTTGGTGCGCTGTTCCAGCCGCTGCGCTTCCAGCAGCTTGCCTTCGTTCACCAGCTGATCAAGCCTCTGGCGCAGCTCTTTCTTGATGCCAATGACCGCCTGGTTCATCGTCGGGCGCGGCGTGACATAGTGCGAGTTGGCGTAAATGCGGATGCGCTCGAACGTATCGGTTTTCTGCCCGGTCAGGGGATCGAATTCGGTAATGCTTTCCAACTCGTCTCCGAAGAAGGCCAGCCGCCAGGCGCGGTCTTCGAGGTGGGCGGGCCAGACTTCGAGGCTGTCGCCACGCACGCGGAACGATCCGCGCTGAAAGGCGGCGTCGTTGCGGCGGTATTGCTGGGCGACCAGATCGGCCATGACGGCGCGCATCTCGTATTCCTTGCCCGCATGCAGATCGACCGTCATCGCGCCGTAGGTTTCGACAGACCCGATGCCGTAGATGCACGACACCGACGCGATGATGATCACATCGTCGCGTTCCAGCAGCGCCCGGGTGGCCGAGTGGCGCATCCGGTCGATCTGTTCGTTGATCTGGGATTCCTTCTCGATATAGGTGTCAGAACGCGCGACATAGGCCTCGGGCTGGTAGTAGTCGTAATAGCTGACGAAATATTCGACCGCGTTCTCGGGGAAAAAGCCCTTGAACTCGCCGTATAGCTGGGCGGCCAGTGTCTTGTTCGGAGCAAGGATGATCGCCGGGCGCTGGGTTTCCTCGATCACCTTGGCCATCGTGAAGGTCTTGCCGGTGCCGGTCGCGCCCAGCAGAACCTGATCGCGATCCCCTTGGTCGATGCCTGCTGACAGTTCCTTGATCGCCGTGGGCTGGTCGCCAGCGGCCGTAAACTCGGTGTGCATGACAAAGCGTCTGCCACCCTCCAGTTTCTCGCGCTCTGCCACCTTTGGGGCAGGAGCGTGCAGCGCCGGCATGGATTCAGGGTTGTTGTTGTGCATCAAGGCTCTCCAGTGGTTCACAATATGTTCCTTGGGGCTGCCAAGGACAAGGGGCTGCACCGCGCCTTTGCGGCTGGCCTGATCCGGAAAGGTGCTGGGATGGTTTGGTGTTGCCCCACGTCACAGCCGTTGATTTACTTGAGAACGGGCTGATTTTGTGCGACTAAGTTAGAGCTAACACACTTTTAGGTAGAGTTCAGTGCCCAAAATGAATGGCTACGACCATGAACACAGCCTTGGCGCGGCGCCAGCCGGTACCGTTGGGGTAAACGGATTTGCCTTGCCCAGCGGCCGGATGATCGTCGAATGTACGCCGATTGGTCGGCCGGACGCTTCGCAACTGGTATCCGTGTACGAGATGCTGACCACCAACGCCGGCTACCCGCCTGATATCCGGGCGCTTTGGGATTTTCGTGGCTTTGATTTTTCGCCCTACGATCCTGCTGTCTGCCGCAAACAGGTGTTTTCCCTTGAGCGGTTTCCGCATCGCAAAGGGGTCAAGCGCGGCTGCCTTGTCGACTCGGAACTGGGGTATGGCCACATGAGGATGTTCCAGGAATTGCTTGGTGGTTTCGGGATCGACGACATGAATGTCATTCATGTTTCCTATAGCCGGGATGAACTGATTGGCTGGCTTGACAGCTAACGCAATGGTTTTGCATCGCTTTCCGCATCGGCGGCGCTGGCGGGCGGATGTGACAAATCACGCACAAGCGGCGCTTGCCCCCGCTGGCGAAATGCCGGATAAACGCCGCAGTCAAAGGAGATGGTCCATGCGCGCACGCATCTATCAACCGTCCAGGACGGCCATGTCGTCCGGTCAGGGCAAGACAAAGGTCTGGCTGCTGGAATTCGCACCCGCCACGGCGCGCGAGGTCGATCCATTGATGGGCTGGACATCGTCCAACGACACGCAGACCCAGGTGCGTCTGCGCTTCGACAGCCAAGAGGCCGCCTTGGCCTATGCCAAGGAACATGGCATCGACGCCCAAGTGTTCGAGCCGCACAAGCGCAAACCCAACATCCGTCCGCGCGGCTACGCCGAAAACTTTGCGGTCGATCGCAAGGGTGCCTGGACGCACTGAGTTTGATCGTCAGCGCAATCGACTTCGGGGCAGTGAAGGTGTCGTATCTTTTAGCGCCCCAGCCCAGCCGATAGCTTGCGGCACAGGTCAGGCGCGCAGATCCTCGACCACGCGGCCAAGCATGGCCTGACAGGCCGCAAGCTGTGAAATCTCGATATATTCATCCGGTTTGTGACCTTGGCCTGACATCGAGCCAGGGCCGCACACGATCGTGGGAACGCCCATTTCCTGAAAAACCCCGGCCTCGGTGCCAAAGGCCACCTTGGTCAGGCGCCCTGTCGCGGCGAACCGCGAGGCAAGTCCGACGGCCGCATCGTCCGGGGCCAAGTCCAGCCCGGGATAGGCGGTAAGCGTTTCGAACCGGATCGCGGCCGCAGGACCGTAGTGCGTGGTTATGCCATCGGCCGCGGCCTTGATCCGCGCCAAAAGCTGCTGTGGTGCATCGGCGGCAAGGTGGCGCAGTTCAAAGGTTAGCTCTGCGTGCTCGGGCACGATGTTCAGCGCCCGGCCGCCCGACAGCAGGCCGACATGGGCCGTGCTGTAGGGGATGGCATAGGCGGCGTCGCGCGCGCCGTCCTGCCGCAGGCTAACCTGCAATTGGCGAATGGCGACCACCAGATCGGCGGCAAGGTCGAGTGCATTGACGAAGTTCGGGGCAAGCGCCGAATGGCCGGCTTCGCCGCTGCAGACCGCCCTGAGCGCGATCTTGCCCTTGTGCCCTGTAGCGACAGCCATCTCTGTCGGCTCGCCCACGATGCAAAGCCGCGGCGCGCCAAGCAATGCGGGCAGGGCAGGGCGCATTTCCTGGATGCCGACGCAGCCGATTTCTTCGTCATAGGACAGCACAAGCGTCAGCGGCGCGCGCAGCGGGGCCTGTGCCGCCAGGTCCGCAGCCCCGAGCATGCAGGCGACAAAGCCCTTCATGTCGGTGGTTCCACGCCCGTAAAGCCGACCCCCTTCGCGGGTCAATGCAAAGGCGGGGGGGGTCCAATCCTGACCCTCGACCGGCACCACATCGGTATGCGCCGACAGCGCGATGCCGCCCGCCGTTTCGGGGCCGATGGTGGCGACAAGGCCGCTTTTGCCCGGGTCTTTGCCCGCAATCGCTGTCACCCTGGCGCCGCGTGTCGTCAGAAAATCCGAGACATAGGCCATAAGGTCCCGGTTGGGCCGCGCGCTGACTGTATCGAACCCGATCAAACGGTCGAGAATGGCAAGCAGGTCGCTCATTGTGGGGTGTCCAATTTTTGGGCGGGAAAAGGGAAGGGGTCGTTGCTCACTCGGTGGCCAGCTGCTTGATTTCGCGCGCATGACGGTGGCCCGCATACATGTCTCCGCCATTCGGGTTGGCAGCAGTATAGACCGACGCGCGGCAGGGAAAAGTCGCGCTTGCCCAAGCCTCGGTTAGGAAAAGGCTAAGATCGCGCCGTCGGGCCCTGCATGGGCCCGAAGCCGGGAAAGGCCCTGGCCTGATCGTCACTTTTGCAATGGCCCACAAAGGCGCGGATCACGCTGGACTGCTCGGCATCGGTGGGCATCAACAACCCCATGCGCATGGGCCGCACCGCGCCGCGCATGGGGATGTAGCAAAGCGGCTTTCCATCAGGAGACTGGTTCGAGGTCAACGGCACATTGGCGATGGAAAAGCCGAAGCCGTTGGCCACAAGGCTGCGCATCACCGCCATGTCGCGTGTGCGTTCGGCCACGTTCGGGGTGATGCCCGCTGCTGCGAAGAAGGAGAGGAAATACTCGGAGGAATAGGGCAAATCGAGCAGCACCATGGGAAAGTCCGCCAGATCGGCGACGGTGACTTCGTCGGCGCCGACCAGGGGGTGCGCCACGTCGACGATCACGTAGGGCGGCAGTTCCAGCAGGGATTCAAAGATCAGATCGGCAGGCAATTGCAGATCGTAGGTCAGCGCCACGTCGATTTCGGCCCGGCGCAGGGCGCTGAAAATCTCGGCCTGGTTCAGTTCGGACTGGCGCACGCGGACTTCGGGGAAGCCAGCCTGAAACCGGCGCCGCAACGACGGCAGGACAAGCTGGGCAAAGGTCACAAGACATCCGATATGCAGCGCGCCGCGCACCTCGCCCGAGATGTCTCCCGCAAGGTCCAGCACGATGTTTGCCTCGCGCAGGACCACCCGGACCTGATCCAGCATCTGCCGCCCGGCCTGTGTCAGCGACAGGCCCTGCGCGTGCTGGCGCACGAACAGCGGGATGCCGAATTCCTTTTCAAGCTGCGAGATGGCGGCCGAGATCGAGGGCGACGACACGTTGACCTTTTCCGCGGCCAGCGCAATCGAGCCCATCTCGCCGACGGCGACGAAGTATTCCAACTGGCGCAGGGTAAAGCGTAAAGGCATTTGCAAATGTTGACGCCGCACCTGCAGACATTCAAGCCTTGTCCTTGATCCGGGTGTGCCTGTGCAGCGCGCTCTGCCCCTTTTGGCGCCGCACCCCGTACGGCCAAGACGGTGTCAGTCGTTGCCGGGCACGCCATAGGACGGCGCTTCGCGCGGGTCCAGCGCGCGCTGGATATAGGCGTCAAGCTGCGGCTTGTAGACCTCCCAGGCGGTGGCAATATTCTCGATCGGGCAGTCTTCGGTCCAGTCGCAGCGCAAATCGGCCACCGGCCAGCTGACCTTGTCGACGATCAGCATGCCGGCCGAATGCACCGGCCCGGCCTCGCCGCCCGCCGCAAGCCCCGCGCGCATCGCGGCGATCAGCCGGTCGCCGATATGGCCCTTTGCGGCCAGAAATCCGTCAACGATGGCCTGGGGCACGCTGTCATTGGCCAGAAGGTTGCCGCCCGAGGCGACGTTCTGCGCCTGCGCCTGGGTCCAGATGCCCAACGATTTCGGCCCCGAATGGATCGCCGTGCGGCCCTGCGCATCGACCGCCAGCACCTGCCGGTATTCGATGAACCGGCCAAGATCACGCACGCCTGCGATGGCCTCTGGCGCGCTCATTCCGCCCTGCATCAGGTCCAGCGCCAGCGGCCCCAGCGTCGGGTCGGTCACGTTCTGCGACGCCACCGCGCCGACGCCCGCGCGCGCATAGGCGCAGCGCGCCGCGACAGCAGGCGAGGAGGACGAGATCGCCATGCCGAACATGCCTGTTTCCTCGCAGCGCGCGACAAGGGAAAAGGTCATCGGTTCACTCCGGGATGACGGCGGTGCCGTCGATTTCGACCAGCCATTCGGGCCGTGCCAGCGCCGAAACCACCAGCCCCGTCGAAACCGGATACACGCCCTTGATGTATTCGCCCATGGTTCGATAGACCGCCTCGCGGTGGCGGACATCGGTGATGTAGACGACAACCTTGACCAGGTGCTCCATGCTGCCGCCGGCCTCTTCGATCAGTTGCTTGATGTTCTGCATCACCTTGTGGGTCTGCTCGACCGGGTCGTGGCTGTCGATGTTTTTGGCATCGTCAAGGTTCTGCGGGCACTGGCCGCGCAGCCAGACGATCCGGCCGCCCTGGGTAACCACCGCCTGGCACAGATCGTTGTCGAGTTTCTGCTCGGGGTATGTCTCGCGGGTGTTGAACTTGCGAATGCGGGTATGGGCCATTTGGGCTCCTGTCAGGGGAAATCGGGCAAACGGGATCCGGGGGTCAGGCGCTGCGCCCCTGTTCGATCCGGGCCATCAGATAGTGGGCAAAGTCATAGTTCGGACGTTCAAGGTGGCTCAGATGCCCCGGAACCGCGTGATCCGAGCACAGCCCCCGGTACACCTTTTCGGTGCAGCCGCGGTCTTCGATGTTCACATCGTCCAGCAGCGTCTTGAGCGCCTCGAAATTGCTTTGGGCATCTTCGTCGCCCGCATAATCGTCCGACATGCCGCCGCCGAACCGGATGTGGACCTGGCCGGGGCCCTTGGGATGCAGGCTGAGATACCAGAAATAGCCCGGCGTCAGCGTGATCATCAGGCTGGGATAGATCGCCAGCAGGAAGGTCGTGCGGCGCTCTTCGCCTTTCAGCCGGTCGTTGCCGGGATGCGCCATGGCGATGCGCAACTGGTCGTCCTTGAGGATCGTGTGATAGTTGAAGGCCGGGTGCCCGGGCGGGCAGACCATGTCCTCCAGCTTGGACAGGCCGCCGATGGTGCCCGCATGGCAGACCGGCAGGTGATAGCTTTCCATGAAGTTTTCGGCCAGCACCTTCCAGTTGGTGTCCCAGACGTGTTCCTCAAAGAAGGTCTCGGTATAGTTCGTCATGTCATACCCGGCGACAAGATCTTCGACCTCGGCCAGTTGCCGGGCGACCGGGGGCGTGTCCTTGTTCAGGCAGATAAAGACCCAGCCCAGCCATTCCTCGCAGCGGATTTCGGGCAGCTGATAGGCATCTTTGCAAAAGCCCGCGTTCAGCGTCATCGCCGGCGCACCGCGCAGCGACCCATCCAGGTTGTAGGTCCAGGCGTGATAGGGGCAAACGATGGCGCGGGTGTTGCCGCGGCCCTGCAACAAGGTCGACATCCGGTGCAGGCAGACGTTGGACATGGCCCGCAAGGCGCCGTCGCGGTCGCGAATGACGATGATCGGCTGGCCTGCCAGATCGCAGGTCGTGTAGTCGCCCGGCTTGGCAAGGCTGTCGGCCCGCCCGACACAGAACCAATCCTTGGAGAAGATGTGCGCCAGCTCTTCTTGCAGAAAGGCGTCCGAGGTGTAGACCGACGGCGGCATCGCGCGCGCCGTCTCGAACGGTTGCGCGGTGTTCTGGCGCAGCTCTCCGACCGGGTCGATATGATCCTTGGCCATGGTGTTTTCTCCTGTCACTCGGCGGCGGCTTTTTCATGCTCGGACGGGCCGCGATAGGCCCTGTACCTGGCTTGAATCGCGATCTGTTCGGCCACGTATTTGGCATCATGCCAGACACCCCAGATAAAGGTCGAGCCCCGCCGCGATTGCCAGGGAAGGCCAAGGAAATAGATCCCCGGTTCCGATGACACGCCGCGCTGGTGCCGCGGTCTGCCGTTTTCATCAAAGGCATCGACCTTCATCCAGCTGAAATCCTGGCGAAAGCCGGTGGCCCATATGATGGTGCGGATGCCGGCCTTGCTCAGGTCCAGTTCGCGGATCGGATGGGTGACGCACTGCGGGTCGGGCAGCATTGTGCGGGCTTCGGTTTCGGGGGGCAGGTCCAGCCCGTTGCGCGCCACATGGGCGTCGGCAAGGTCCAGCATCCCCAGATAGCTGGCATCCCCCGCCGCGATGTTGTCCCGCAGATCGTCGCGAAAGCGGGCGACGCCCCCGGTGCAGGTCTCGGTCAGGCCCAGCAGCGTCACACCCTCTTGCGCGAGGCGGCGGAAATCCATGGTCTGGCCGCCATAGGCGCCGCTGACCGAAATCGTCACATGTTCCTTGCCGGGCGCGGCCGCTGCCAGGTCCCACAGGCCCAGAACCCCCAGCCACCAGCAGAAATCGCGCCCGCGATAGGCGCGCGGCGGGCGTTCGTGCGGGCCCACCGACAGATGGACCTTGCGCCCCGCGCGGTTCAGTTCATCCGCAATCTGCGCGCCAGAGGACCCGGCGCCCACCACCAGAACACCGCCGTCGGGCAGTTGGTCCGGGGACTTGTAGTGGAACGAATGCAGCTGCGTGATACCTTCGGTTTCCGGTACCATCGGCGGGGTCACCGGATGCTGAAACGCGCCGGTCGCTGCGACCACGTTCAAGGCCTCGATCCGGCCTTCCGAGGTTTCAACAGTGAACCCCGGGCGGCCCTGGTTGCGCTCGGCGCTGAACACCTCGACCCCGGTGCGGATCGGCGCGTCGATCATGCGCGCATAGTTTTCCAGATAGGTGGCGACGGTGTCCTTGCCGGGAAAGCCATCCGGGTCGCAGCCGTCGAATTCCATGTTGGGAAAGCGGTCATGCCAGGCCGGTCCGTTCGCCACAAGCGAGTCCCACCGCCCGCTCCGCCACGCCTCGGCGATGCGGTTCTTTTCGACGACGATGTGGGGAATGCCGTGCGATTTCAAATGCTCGCTCAGGGCGATCCCCGCCTGTCCAGCCCCCACGACCAACGTGTCCGTCTTTTCAGTCGACAATGCATACCCCTGACATTTCACAGCGTGAACAGATCACACGCGGTGCGGCTGCGGTTATGTTTCGCTGCCCTCAGAGTTTCATCTTTGCATTCGAGAGAAAAGCAGTGTCTGGCTTACCGCACCTTAGGGTTTGGCTAATCAAAGTAGCGGCGAACTCCGCCAGATTGGCGATCAGTTGCAACAGGCCGCCGCGCG